>CAZHSK010000132.1:0-4540 GCA_964535235.1 uncultured Treponema sp.
TGGGCCGCGGCCCGAGGGCGGCTCCCCTGACATCATCTCGGCCTGGAGCTTTGCCGACCCCAAGGCTGTGCCCAAGCCGAGCCCTAATGTGCACATGAACCTCTACCTGGTCAATGGCGAAGTGCCGCCCTCGGGCCGCGGCCTCATCGCAGTAACCATCGATTCCTTCGAGTTCATCCCCGAAAAGAAATAAAGCCGCCAGCTTATGCGCAAAAAGCCGGCTGCCTGCGCATAAAAAAACCGCCCGCGAAAGCTCCGCAGGCGGCCTTTTCAACCCTGTAACCGGTTGCCCGGAGGGTGGATAACTCAATTCTCCGCTATTAGCAGGGACTTGGTATCCAGCTTGAGGTTCAGATCCCTGGGATTGAGAGTGTCGTGATCCTTCACCACCTTGAAATGGATATAATCCCGGGCGGGCTCCATGACGATGAGCACGGAAATCAGGGGCAGGAGTTCCCGCAGCAGTATGGGCACGTTGTTCTTGTCGCAGAGAGGTTCTTCGCCTGAAAGTGTGCAGGAATACCAGGCTTCCAGCCCCATTTCGGCAAGGAATGCTCGTACCTTCTGAAACCGCTCCACGGTGCCCCGGGAGAAATCGAAGCCGTCCACGATCACCGTTTTGGCATCGAATCCGCCGTCCACAATCATGGCCTTCAGCGACCTGATGATCTGGTCGACGCTCACGCCCTCCTGGGTGAAGTTCATGATCACCCGGTTGCGTACCAGCTGATCTTTTATATCGCCCATGTCCTCAAGCTTCCTTCGCCTGGCTATTTCGTCGAAAATATTCTCGTACCAGGAGATGATGTAGCTCGTATGGGCATTGAATGAAACATGGATAACCTTTTGGCCCTGAATGAGCCTGTCCATGGCCATCTGGACCAGCACAGAGGTTTTGCCAATACCCTTTCTGGATGCGATAACCCCAAAGTTGCCCTTTCCCAGACCGCCCTCTATGGAATTCTCCAGTGCGCGCACCGGACTTTTGGATATGAATTCTTCTTTCAGCATGGACCCTCCTTCCTAAGTATACCCGCATAATCGAAGGCGGGCAAAATATTTATTCCAAAGACCTCAGCGCTGAGATTCCTTCTTGCGCTTTTCCAGATAATCCTTCTTGAGTTGGTCGGAGATCGAAGTAGGCACCTTGCCGTATTTCTCGAATTCCATGGTGAACTCAGCTTTGCCCTGGGTAAGAGAGCGGATAACCGTGGAATAGCCGAACATCTCGGCTAGTGGAACCTCGGCCTCCACTCGACAGAAGGTACCGTCTTCGGTGCTGGCGGTGATGATGCCCCTCCTCTGGTTGAGCGAAGCGAAAATATTGCCCTGGAATTCGTTGGGTCCCTCCACCGAAACCTTCATGATGGGTTCGAGGATGGCCGGCTTGGCTTTTTCATAGGCTTCCCTGAAGGCGCCGATGGCTGCCAGCTGGAAGGCGATATCCGAGGAGTCCACGGAGTGACTCTGTCCATCGTTGACCACGCAGCGCACATTTACGATGGGGAAGCCGATCAGGCTGCCCTTATGCAAGGCCGACTTGAAGCCCTTGTCGCAGGAGGGAATGTACTCCACGGGGATGGCTCCACCCTTTACCATGTCGACAAACTCGTAGTTGGCGCCTTCCAGTGGCTCCATGTAACCGGCTACGCGGCCATACTGTCCCGATCCGCCGGTCTGCTTCTTGTGGGTGTAATTGAAATCGGCGCGCTGGGTAATGGCTTCCCTGTAGGCGACCTGGGGCCTGCCCACTTCCACCTCGCACTTGTACTCCCTTCTCATGCGCTCGACATAGACTTCCAGGTGAAGCTCGCCCATTCCCTTAATGATGGTCTGATTCGACTCGGGGTCCACATAGGTCTGGAAGGTGGGGTCTTCTTTTGTAAAGCGGTTGAGCGCCTTGCCCATCTGATCCGAGGATTTCTTGTCCTTGGGTTCTATGGCCAGGGAGATTACCGGCTCGGGTATATACATGCTGGTCATGGCGTAGTTGAGATCGGGGTGGCAGAAGGTATCGCCGGAGGCGCATTCGACGCCGAAGAGGGCGACAATATCGCCGCAATAACCTTCTGATATATCCTCCATCGAGTTGGAGTGCATCCGCACCAGCCGTCCTACCTTGAAACGCTTGCGCGAACGGGTGTTCACGAGCTCGTCGCCCTTCTTAAGCTCTCCCTGGTAGACGCGGACATAGGTGAGCTGACCGTATTGGCCATCCTCCAGCTTGAAGCCCAGGGCTACGGTCTTGGCCGAGGGTTCGGGCACGAGCTCCACCTCTTTTTCGCCAGCGTCCAGGTCGAGGGCGAAATTTCGTACTTCGGTTGGATCGGGCAGATAGGAGGTTACCCCGTCCAGCAAGAGCTGGACTCCCTTATTCTTATAGGCCGAGCCCACGAAGACGGGTACCAGCTTTTCGGCGATACAGCCCTTGCGGATCGCGGCTACGAGGAGCTCGTTGGAAAACTCTCCTTCCAGATAAGCCTCGGCCAGCTCGTCGGAGAACATGGCCGCCGCTTCCACCAATTCCTCTCTGTACCGGACGGCGTCGTCCTTGAGATGGGCGGGAATTTCAGCATAGCGGATGTTCTCGCCGGAATCGCCGTCAAAGTACACCGCGCGCATCTGGACAAGGTCTACCACCCCTTCGAGTCTGTCTTCCAGACCGATGGGGATGGCTACGAAGGCGGGGTTCAGTCCCAGTTTTTCCTGGAGCTGGGCCTTGACCTTGAAGGGGTTGGCTCCCGTTCTGTCGCACTTGTTAATAAAGGCCAGACGGGGAACATGGTAGCGCTTCAGCTGCCTGTCCACGGTGATGGACTGTGATTGAACACCCGCGACCGCGCAGAGCACCAGAATAGCCCCATCCAGCACCCTCAGGGAACGCTCCACCTCGATTGTGAAGTCCACGTGTCCCGGGGTGTCGATGAGGTTGATCGGGTGTCCTTTCCAGCTTACGTTTGTGGCCGCAGACTGGATCGTGATGCCGCGCTCGCGTTCCAGATCCATGGAGTCCATGGTCGCGCCGGCGCCATCCTTGCCCCGCACCTCGTGAATCGCATGAATCTTCATGCAATAGAAAAGAATGCGTTCTGAAAGGGTAGTCTTGCCCGAATCTATGTGGGCAGAGATACCGATGTTTCGCATAGTGTGAATATCTATGGACATAGTAAGCATTCACCTCGTTCTATAAGTATGAGTGGCACTTAAAGGCCCCCTTCTAGAATACTCAAGGCATTTCGCGGCAGCGCTCGCAATTTCACTGGGGGAAAATTGTAGAAAAAAATGCGGTTTAATCCCGTTCGTTAGAAAATTAGCCACCGGCGCAGAGTATAATGGGCGACCGTGTTTTTTTCAATCCCCGAATAAACCGCAAGGGGATCGAAGATAAATTCTCCGATCCCCTTGGCGTCAACGCCGTTATAGCCAGCAGAGACTCGGCTATCTGTGTGCGATCAGAGGTACTCGATCGCCCATTCTACAGCTGCGGCATCCCTCAACATGGCATTTACTCCGCAGTATTTTTCCTGAGATAGCTGACAGGCTTTTTCCACATTGCCGGGATTGAGATTATCGCTCTTTTTAAACTGATAGCTGAGCTTGATGGTCGTATAGCGCTTGGGATGATCCTGGCTGCTCTCGGCATCTACCTTCAGTTCGAACCAGGTACAGGGCTCCCTCATCTTTTTCAATATGGAAATCACATCCATGCCAGAGCAGCCCGTAAGAGCTGCCAGGAGAAGTGGCTTGGGCCTGGGACCAGAATCCTGGCCTCCATTGTCCTTGGAAGCATCCATCAATACCTTCTGGCCTTCCAGATCGGCCTCAAAGGCCATATCACCTTTCCACGCCGTCTTCATGCTGTACATATCCCACCTCCCTGTGATGTCGTATGAGCTAAACCGAGTATACAACATACTAAAAATGGGGAGGGGCTGCCAATGCGTCTGCCTTGCAGCGTTAACCGGCAACTATGGAAAAGACAAGCTGATCGGAGTATTTGCCATGCAAAGATTCTGGTACTTCGCCTATTGTTATGGAAACCGGCATATGTGGGCTATGTTTACTCGATTTTCCGGCTGCGGTGAAGGTGAAGCTGCCTTGGCGTGCCAGGCTCGCCTGATTACCCATATTCAACTGGTAGGGGATGAGCTTGGATTCGGCCGCCACGCTATCCTTGAGATAACCGCCGTTGGCCGATTGCACGACAATTGAATAGGAACCCAGAATATTGGAAAAGAGGCTGGCGGTTCCCAGGGCGACGGTCGCTCCTTGCCTAAGTTCAAAGCTAGCTTGTCCACCCTGCGTGTCCCTACCCTGGAAAGAGCCCGAACCGGGGCTATAGCCTGCCAGCCGAACGCTGCCGTTATCGGAGAAATCCAGATCCAATTTTACGACAGGGGGAACATAGGCAACGATCTGTATGCTTACGGACGAGCTGTTGCGCTGGGTTAAGGAGCCATCGGCATAGGATATCGAAGGGCACAGCACGGCCAGAAGTAAGGTGATTGCCAAAAGGGAAGCGACCCTTCTTGATACACTC
>CAZHSK010000133.1:0-4536 GCA_964535235.1 uncultured Treponema sp.
CCCTGGGCTTTATCGCGGCCAACCGCAGAGAGTCCTGGAGAGCGGCCTTCCAGTCCTGGAAAGATGGAACGCTTATGCCCTCGGCGCGCATGATGCTGGAGTTGAAGGTTTTCAGGGCCAAGCAGCTGATGGGCACCTTCTGGGTGCTTAACGATGGAGTCGTATCCTCCCAGGGCATAGCCAAGATGATCCGCCTCTGCCTGGGCGTGGATGGGGAACGATTTGGCTCCTATCGGGCCGACGGCCTTATCGTCGCCACACCCACGGGCTCCACCGCTTATAACCTGGCGGCGGGAGGCCCGGCGCTTCACCCGGAGATGCCTGCAATCGTGGTGAACCCCATTTGTCCGTTTACCCTGGCCTCCCGCCCCCTGGTGCTGCCCGCCTCGGAACTGATCGAGGTGACGGTGGATGAAACTAGGCGTTCGGGAGCCCTGCTTACGATCGACGGCCAGGAGACTGTGCCGCTTGAAAAAGGCGATGTCGTAGCATTCCGCAGGGCTGGTTTCGATGCCCTCCTTGTGGTTCCCCGGGAACACATTTTCTATCAAGCCCTGCGCAGCAAGCTGGGCTGGTCGGGAGACCTGGATGCTTGAACGGCTTTCCGTCCGCGATTTTGCCCTTATAGACCAGGCCGAAGTGGAGTTCTCCCCAGGCCTGGTTCTCTTTACGGGCGAAACCGGCGCGGGCAAGTCGCTCATTGTGGGAGCCATTGGCTTCCTTTTCGGGGGGAGGGCGGACTCCTCCCTCATCCGGGAAGGAGCCCAGGAGTGCGAGGTCTCTGGAAGCCTGGATATATGTAGCATAAGCTTGGCCAGGCAATGGCTTGCGGATCGGGACATGGATGATGAGGAAGGCAGCGTTACCCTGCGCCGTGGGTTGCGAAGACAGGGTAAGCCCTACGCCTACATTCAGAATAAACCGGTCAACCGCAGCGATTTAGTCGAGTTTTGTTCCCTTTTAGCGGATATCCACGGTCAGCACGAGCACCAGAGCCTCTTGGGCAGACAGAGTCACCTGGCGCTCTTGGATGGTTTTGGCGGTCTGGAAGAGGAGAGGGAAGCCTACAGGCTCCTCTATGAGCAGTGGATTTCCAAACTGAAGGAATACAGGGGGAGACAGGCGGAAGCAGAGCGAAGGGAGAGGGAAAGGGATTTGCTGGAATATACCGCCTCGGAGATCAAGGCGGCTAAACTTAAGCCCAAGGAAGACGAGGAACTGGAAAGCGAGGAGAAAATACTCTCCCAGCATGAAAAGCTCTTCGAGGCGATCAATATGGCCGCGGAGGGACTCAGCCCCCAGTCCTCGGGCTTATCGGGTGGACTAGATACTCTCAAGCGTTCCCTGGCCGCGCTCGGCCAGGCATCGGATATAGACAGCAGCCTTAGCGACTATTATCAGCGCTTTTCCGCTAGCCTCATCGATATAGAAGACATCGCCGATTCCCTCTCCGCCTACAGGGAGAACCTGCGCTTCGACCCTCACCGCCTGGAAGATATCGAAAGCCGCTTGGCTGAAATCAAAAAGCTCAAGAAAAAGTATGGTCCCACCTTGGCCGATGTGATGGCGAAAGCTGAGTCTGCGACTGCGGCTATCAAGGCTTTCGCCTCCTGGGACGATGACAAAAAAGCCCTGGAAGCCGAGATCGCCCTCTGCCAGAAACAGGCTTTGGCCAAGGCCGAGCTTCTTTCAAAGCATAGAACCGAGGTTTCGTCTGAATTTTCATACAAGGTAGAGTCGATTCTGGCCCGTTTAGGCATGCCTAGAGCCAAACTGCCCCTTGAATTGAAGCCCCTCCGGTCCGATTCGGGTAAATTGGTGCTCTCCTCCTCGGGCATGGATGAACTGGAAATGCTGATCGCCCCCAATCCTGGCGAATCGCCCAAGCCCCTTGCCTCCATCGCATCGGGGGGCGAGCTTTCGCGGGTAGCCTTGGCCATCAAGGCTGTACTTTCGGCCAAGGGCAATCTTTCCACCCTCATTTTCGACGAAATAGATGCCGGTATCGGGGGCGAGGTGGCGTTGGCCGTGGGCAGTTATCTGCGAAACCTAGCCCGCTACTGTCAGGTTCTCTGCGTAACCCACCTGGCCTCCATAGCAGTCAATGCGGACCTGCACTACAAGGTGGATAAGGTAGTGGAATCAGGCAGAACGGTGACGAGGGTGGAAAAACTGGAAGGCGCGGCCAGAGAAGAAGAAATCGCGAGAATGCTGGCCGGTGACAAGGAGGGCAAGACTTCCCTGGCTCACGCCTCGGAATTGCTTAAAAAAGCCTCCGGCTTGGGGTTTGCAAGCCTTTAGGAAGACTTGGTATTACCTTCTGCCAGTTCATGGAGGGCGTCGTAGGGGAAAATCTCCGCCATGGTGCAGGTAACAGTACTTTGTTCGGTATTGCCGAAGCGAATCATGGAATCAGGGTGCAGAAATTCGCTTAAGACCTGTCTGCAGGCGCCACAAGGGCTAACAGGATAGTCGGAGTCAGGCGTAGCGATAGCGATAGCCTTGAAGTCCTTTTTACCCGCGCTTATGGCCGCGACGAGGGCGCTACGTTCCGCGCAAATCGTAAGGCCAAAGGACCGGTTTTCGACATTGGTGCCGGTGACAATGCTCCCGTCTGCGCATAGAATGGCTGCTCCCACCCTGAATTTGGAATAGGGGGAGTAGGAATTGAGGGCAGCCTGAAAAGCTGCCTGGAACAATGTTTTATCCATGGTCATGGTATTTCCTCGGCTTATGTTGACAGCGACGATATTTACTATATACCATTCCACGATAGGACCACAACATAGATGAAGACATGGTACAGCGCATGAGAGACTCAAGTAGACATCCACGTTTGCTCAAGGTCGTGTTCTATATTTTCATCTCCCTCGTTTTGCTGCTTCTCTCCCAACGCCCCTTGTATTCGGATAGGGGCTTGACCGTAACCGAGACCGAAATATTTCCATCCAAGAGCGGCCGCAGTTTTACAGTACGCCCCGATCAGCAGGGTGTTTCCGAACTAGGGCCTGATGGCAGGACAGTGCTCTGGACGAGGGAGTTCGGGAGCATACTCACCACTTCCTCTGTGGCGCAGGAGTTGTCAGCCTGGGGCTTCCTGGATGGCAAGGTGCAGATCCTGGACAGGGAGGGAAAAATCCTACGGGGATTGAATCCCCAGTTGGATGGCGTCTCTTCGGCCCATCCCTGCGTATATGCCCTAGCTATTTCAAATCGCGGAGAGGCTCTGGCTATGCTCTACGGTATTTCCCCTCAACATGTTCTTGTCTATGAACGAAAGGATGGCTTTTATTCTCTTGTTTTCAGCCTCGAACTAGATGCCGATCTCAGAACTGCCCAAAGTGGAGCCTTTTCTGTGGATGCGGAGACTGTGCTCATGAAGACCGCCGACGGATTGGCTTTTTATAATCTGCC
Source organism: uncultured Treponema sp. (assembly GCA_964535235.1). GTDB lineage: Bacteria > Spirochaetota > Spirochaetia > Treponematales > Rectinemataceae > UBA2256. Next base: position 3,415 of record CAZHSK010000133.1, read on the forward strand.
AGCCAAGAAGGGGGGGATTATCCACCCAAAACTCTTCCAGGGGGAGGGGGAGTATCTTATCGAGGCTTTCGGCGAGGATAAATTCGTGTTTCTGGGTGCCCGTGCTGATGATCGATTTAGCGGGATTATCAAGAACGGTTCTCTGAAAGCTTTCTTCCGCCTGCCTGGAGACAGTGTAGCGCTCCGAATAGGCGAAGAATCATTTTACGTCAAGAGAGCTGAAAAGGCCTTGGAATTCAGGCGGCGCCAGGAATGAAAAGACAAATCCGCAATTCTGCTTTCGCAGTGCTGGTTTTACTGCTTTTATCGTTACATGGGCTTCCGGCTCAAGAATCGGGTATAGCAGTAAACGGTTCCGGTATTACGGTGGATTTCGGTACTCCGCTCGATACAGCCTGGCAGGGCGATCTTTATCTGCAGTCTGGAGCGCGAATGCAGGCCAGAAATCTGGAAGTGGCAGCGACTGCCGGAGGCACGATCCTCTTTGATCAAGGAAAAGCCCTGCTCGAGAACTCCCATCCCAGGTCTGAGGAAAATCTTGTCGCCCTAGCCCATGAGGATGGTTTTGTTACCCTGTATTCCTCGCCAACGCTAATTCCGAAAGACTTTAGAACAAGCAAGGATGTCACAAAAGGCGCGATCCTGGGAACTATAAGCGCTGTCAAGGACAGTGGATCGGCCAGCTACTATCTGCGTATTGCCGACGGTAAATCGGGTCTTTTAGTAAATCCAGCGCTTTTCGCAACAACGCTTATCGATAGGGCTGCGCCTAAGGTTGAAGAAGTGTACCTGATGGGGAATTCTTCACGGATCAAGGCCGAACCCGGACGCAGGGTTCTCCAGCGTTTTCCCCAGGGCGACTACAGGCTGGCGATCATGGTAAGCGACCCCTCCTATGCCGCCGGCGTCGTTTCAGGGCTTTTCAGGATCAAGGCAGTGCTGGATGGCCAGGTTGTGGCTGACAGGAAGCTGGATTCCGCAAAAAGCATGGATGAAGGCTTAGGTTTCCTGGGCCTGGACGCTCCTTCCTCGCAGATTGTGGATAGAGATATGAGGCTTCTCCTCGGAAGCCGCTTTCTGCCCAGGGGCAACCACAGCCTCGAACTGACTGCCTATGATTTC
>CAZHSK010000134.1:0-4517 GCA_964535235.1 uncultured Treponema sp.
ATTGGCGAGAGGCTTTCCAATGGAAGTGATTATGCCAGACGAAAGACGGGCCGGTAAAAAGGTGGCCAATTACAATCCGGCGAATTTCATGATTTCGCTGGCATGCTGTGGGCTTCTTTTCATGGCCTGCTCTCCCAGGCCAGGGGACATCTTGGAGCCCTTGGGGGACATCAGGCCGCCATCCATATTGGACGCAGGCCAGACAGATGCCGCGTCGTTTACAATTCTCTTCGACGAAGACATTATTCCGATATCCGAACGTTTCGCCTTTACACCCACGACAATCGCAGCCGAACCCAGTGTTCAAGGATCGCTGCTCAAGGTTCGCCTTAATCCCGGGGCTGATCCGGGAGGCCGGTGCGAGTTATCAGGGGAAGTGAAGGATTCTTCGGGCAATTGTACACGGTTTCTGTTCAGCTTTCTTGGCTACAATGCTACTCCCGCTTCAATCAGACTGCAGGAAATCCAGACCTGCAAAAATACTTCGGCCAGCAATTTCCACAGGGACTATATCGAACTCTATGTACAAGGGAAGGGCAATCTGGGGGGAGTGCGGGTGCAGTGGCTTAGCACGGTAAAAACCCTGTGGTATGCCTTTCCTCCCTGCGAAGTGCAGGCAGGCGAAATTATTCTGCTCCATTGCTCGCCCGAAGGAATACCCGAAGAAAAAGATGAGACAGGCCAGGATCTTTCCTTATCGGGCGGTGTGGACTCAAGCCCGATTGGAAGGGATTTTTGGTCAGAAGCGGGGGGAATCCCCGATGAGACAGGCTTGATTCTTGTAAGGACTAGGGAGGCAGGAGCCCCCATAGACGGTTTTTTCTATGCTTCCTTGGATAAAACAGGGGCTTTGGATTCGCCCAGGATCATCGAACTGCTAAATGAGCTCAATGCCGAGGGGCTTTGGGTAGCCTCGGATCCCCCGGTCTGGGATGATGCGTTCAGGTGGAAGAGTTCCAGCTCCAAGCCCTTTCATCGGGGTTCTGGCCTGCCAAGCGGCATCGAGGCCTGGAGCGTGGGGGAAAGCGGATCTCAGAGTCCCGGACGGCTCTTGGCAGGCCAGGCGTCCAAAAAAGCCGGGAATAAAGCGCTGCGGAAGGAAAAATAGTGGAATGCAGGTTCAGCCCTTGATGAAGTTCTCGATCTCGTGCTTGGGCACTGCACCCACCTTCTGCTTAATCATCTGGCCGTCTTTGAAATAAAGCAGGGTGGGTATGGAAATAATACCATACTGAGAAGCGATGTCACCTTCGTCGTCGACGTTTACCTTGCCTACTTTCACCTTTCCTTTATACGCCTCGGCCAGTTGTGCGATGGAGGGGGCGATCATCCTGCAGGGCATGCACCATTCAGCCCAAAAATCGACGAGGACAGGGATAGTGGACTCGATCACTTCCTTCTGGAAATTGGCTGATGTCAGGGTGACTTCGACGCTCATGACTGCTCCTTGTAAATAAGGGGAAATTGGCCGTAGCGGTACACTCATAGTATAGCCAAATAATCGAAAGAGTGTCAAATGGAGGAGGCTTTAAATTATTCTACTTGCGGAAATATGGAAAAACGCTAATACTACAAAAAAGTAATTAAAAGTTTAATTCATGCTAAAGGAGTCTGTATGAAGCCTTCCAGCTCTACATGGACATTTGCCCGAATCGGCGGGGTTGATCAGGTTGTTTTAAAAAAAGGCGATGATATAGCCAATTTGGCTTCTCTGGACCAGAAACTCTGGGCAGCCCTCTCGATGCCCGCATCCCAGCCTGCCATTCGTGAAACCTTGGAGTACCTGGACGCTGATAAGGACGGCAAGATTCGAGTTCCTGACATTCTGCGATGTATTGATGAGCTTAAGCGCAAATTCAAATCCCTGGATTGCCTTCTGGACGCCAATGACAAACTGGCAACGGGGCAAGTAGCCGATGAAGGCACCAAGGCGACAATTGCCGAAGTGCTCATCATCAATGATCCAAAGGCCGGCTCCGAAGGGAGTATCGATCTAGCCGCCCTGGAAAAGGCCATCTCGTCGTTCTCGGCGCTGCTTTTTAATGGCGATGGAGTAGTGGTTCCTGCTTCGGCGAAAGACAAAGCCTTGAAGGAATTTATCGAATTCCTCATCGGCGCAGGCTACAAGGCCGATGATGCCAGCGGAAATCCTGGCGTGAACACAGCGGTGTTGGAAAAATTCCTCGCAGACATGGACGCTTATAAAGGCTGGTCGGCCGATGCGGCATCCTTTAATGCCATGTTCGCCGATCGGGCTAGAGGCGAAAAGGCTGCGGGGCTCTTTGCATGCATAAAAGAACCTATTTCCGATTACTTCAGGCGTTGCAGGGTATATGCGATGTCCAAGTCGCCGGGAGCTATAGCAGCTTTGGAAGGACTGATGTCTACGGTTCTTTCCAAAAACTTGCCGGCCGATGCCCCCGAACTGGGGCAACTGCCGCTGGCGCTCCCCGATTCAGATGGGGTCTTGCATCTGGATGGGGCGCTGCATCCCAGCTATTCGAAAGCAGTGGTGGAGTTCTTCGAAATTATCGAAACACTGAAGGGCAAGACGCTCACCCAGTCACAGTGGGAGGAAATAGCCGCAAGCATGGATCTCTATTCCGCCTGGCTTAGCAGAAAGCCTTCGTCTGATGTCTGTGCTCTGGGCGAGAAAATGTCTGCGGGCGCTGTCGATCTAGGGCAATCAGATGCCGTGAAGATCCTTATTGAAAAGGATCTAGCCAAGGCACAAGATGCCCAGGCCTTGAAGGATCTTAAAACACTTCTCATGGTCAAGCGTGACTTCTTGCTCATTCTCAATAACTTTGTCAATTTTGATAATTTCTACCTCAGAAAAAAGGGAATTTTCCAGGCGGGGAAACTTTTCCTGGATGCCAGGGAGCTGGAATTCTGTATGGAAGTGAAGAATCCTTCAGCCCATGGCACCATGGCGGGAATGGCTTTCATGTACCTGGTGTATTGTGACTTGACTCAAAAAGATGGAAAGAAGAAGTCCATCGTAGCAGGCCTTACCGCAGGCGATGCCGACAATATTTATGTGGGCAGAAATGGCATATTCTACGATGCCGACGGTGAAAGCTGGAATGCGGTCATTACCAAGGTAGTGGTTCAGCCCATTAGTATCAGGGAAGCTTTTTTCAGCCCCTATAAACTTCTTATAAGAACCGTGGAAGAACTCGCGATGAAGCGGGCGGCCGCGGCCGAAGCGGCCAGCATGGACAAGATGAAAGGCGCAGCCCAGGCAACAGTAAATGGCCCGAAGCCGGACGCCAAGCCTGAACAGGTCCTTCCCAAGAAGATGGATGTAGGCACTGTCGCAGCTATAGGCGTTGCCTTGGGCAGCGTCGGCGCCATGGTCACGGGTATTTTGGGCATTTTCTTCGGAATGGGCGCTTGGATGCCAGTAGGAATCGCAGCCATCTTCCTTTTAATTTCCGGCCCTTCGATGATCCTGGCCTACATGAAGCTAAGGCGGCGAAATATTGGGCCGCTTCTCAATGCCGAAGGCTGGGCGGTAAACTCCAGGCTCAAGGTAAATGTCCCCTTCGGCGGAAGTCTAAGCCATCTGGCTGCACTGCCTGCCGGGGCAAACCGTCAATTAACCGATCCCTTTGCTGAGAAGAAAAAACCATGGGGCCTTTATATAGCTATCATCCTGCTGATCGGAGCCCTGGTGGCAGCTTACTTCCTGGGTTGGCTAGGCTTCATACCAGGTCTGGAGAGGTAGGGAAGGCTGTTTTACTCCAGTCGTTCGGTTTTAATGTTCGGCACCAATGATTACGCCATGGCGAAGGGTTTCCAGGATACCGCACTGGACAAATTTTCCAGCATGAGCCTGCCCGGGCCTTCAGCCTGGCAGCTCATGCTGCCGCCCTTTATCGATAGGGCCGAACTCCTGGCTTTGCGTCAAAGACAGGAGGGGGAAAGGGATGCTGCAGTCCTTATACTTCTTCATCTGCAGGAGAGAGAGCCCAAGTTTCCTCTTCTGGAGAGGCCACAGGAAATGCGCCATCATCCAGGCCAGATCGCACTGCCCGGGGGCGGCCTGGAGGCAGGGGAGACTGCGCTTGAAGCAGCTCTCCGGGAAACCCGGGAAGAGCTGGGCGTCTCGGTGGATCCTGTTGCGGGCTGCTGTTCATTGAGCCCAATCTTCGCCCTTCCATCCAATTATTGGGTCTACCCCTTTGTAGCCTGCGTACAAACACTGCCACGCTATACGCTCAACAGGGGAGAGGCTAGTTCCTTCTTCGAGGTTTCCCTCTCTGAATTGGTGGATTCCGCAAATCGCTCTAGCTTCCCCTTATTTAGGAACGGTAAAACCTGGGATGTCCCCTGTTTTCGCTTTGGTGAAAAAATCGTATGGGGCCTCACCGCCATGATCCTGGCGGAATTCGCCGAGCTTACCCGGGCAATTCAGGATCGGGCGGGGAGGGGCGCTTTTTGATAGACTTGAAATATCCCTTTTCTCTTGTTTTAAATATTTCCTTGACGCCTGGGTATTTCCCGCCTAGTAT
>CAZHSK010000135.1:0-2081 GCA_964535235.1 uncultured Treponema sp.
ACAAGGACCAGTACGCCGACGGTATGTATGGCAACAAGTCCGCAGTCCTTACCTCCATGATGAAGAGAGTAGACGTGGCTGCCTATGAGGTTTCCAAGATGACCATGCAGGGCAAGTTCCCCGGTGGCCAGGTCATGGTTTTCTCCCTCGCCAATGATGGTGTAGGAGTCCCCGACAAGAACCCCAACCTTTCCGATGATATCGTCGCCAAGGTTAAGGAATACGCCGCCAAGATCAAGTCCGGCGCTCTCAAGGTATCCGAAGTTCCGGCGAAGTAAAGAAAGGATCATTTTCCTGGCTTTAACGTAGTACGTCGAAGCTGACATGGGCTGCCCGTCATTTCGGGCAGCCCATTTTTTGCAACTTACCTAAGCGGCGCTGGCGCTATTGGGCTCAATGACACAGAAATAAACAATCCATGTCTTCTCCTGTCGATCTAGCCCGGCCTATTTTTGCCGTGTTATACTCACCTGAACTCATAAAACCAGGGGGCTGAACGGTGGGATATATCATCGAGATGCTCAATATCACCAAGGATTTTCCGGGCATCAGGGCGAACGACAATGTAACCCTCCAAGTCGAAGAGAGAAGCATCCATGCCCTGCTGGGTGAGAATGGAGCCGGCAAATCTACGCTTATGAGCATCCTTTTCGGGCTTTATAAGGCCGAGCAGGGAGTGATAAGGATCCGGGGCAAGGAAGTGAGCATCGAAGATCCGAACTCGGCCACTTCTCTCGGTATAGGCATGGTGCATCAACATTTCAAGTTGGTGCAAAACTTTACTGTAACTGAGAATATAATCCTGGGAAGCGAGCCCCGGAAGGGCATTCTGCTGGATACAAAAAGCGCGGAAAAAAAGGTTGAGTCCATATCCAAGCTCTATGGTTTGGCCGTGGATCCCAGGGCAAAGATAGAAGATATTTCCGTGGGAATGCAGCAGCGGGTAGAGATACTTAAAATGCTTTACCGAGACGCTGAAATCCTCATCTTCGACGAACCCACGGCTGTGCTCACTCCCCAGGAAATCCATGAACTCATGCAGATAATGAGACGGCTGGTGGAGGAGGGGAAAACCATTGTCCTCATCACCCACAAGCTCAAGGAAATAAAGGCCGTGGCCGATAGCTGCACGGTTCTTCGCCGAGGCCGCTGCGTGGGAACGGTATCCGTTGCCGCCACCACCGAAGAGCAAATGGCCGAAATGATGGTGGGCAGGGAAGTCAACTTTCATGTGGAAAAGGCTGCGGCTGCTCCCAAAGCTGTTCTCCTTAAGATCGAGGACCTAAACGTAAAAAACTCCAAGGGGTTACTGGGAGTGAAGAAGCTTTCGCTGGAGGTGAGGGCGGGGGAGATTTTGGGTCTTTGCGGCATCGACGGAAACGGACAGACTGAGTTGATTCAGGCTATCACAGGGCTCGCCAAGGCTGAATCAGGCCATATTTTTCTCAGGGACAAGGATATAACGAGCCTCCCTATCAAGGAAAGGCTGGATTTAGGTCTAGGGCATATCCCGGAAGACAGGCATCGGCATGGCCTGGTTCTCGATTTTAACCTCGATGAAAACCTGGTGCTCCATAATTATATGCGGCAGCCTTTCGCTTCCTGGGGTGTCTTGAACAAGAAGGCTATCAGGGATAATGCGGCCCGGCTTATCGAAGAATTCGATGTCCGCTCCGGCCAGGGAGCGGTGACTCCCGCCCGGTCCATGTCGGGCGGCAATCAGCAGAAGGCCATAGTCGCCCGGGAGATCGACCGGTCTCCTGATGTTTTTATTGTCGCCCAGCCCACTAGGGGTCTGGATGTCGGAGCCATCGAGTATATTCACAAGCGCATTGTCGCCGAGCGGGACAAGGGTAAGGCGATTCTCCTGGCCTCGCTGGAACTGGATGAAATTTTGGATGTTTCGGACAGGATCGCGGTGATCCATGGGGGCGAGATTGTCGGCATTGTAAAGGCCGCCGAGACCGATGAAAACGAGTTGGGCCTCATGATGTCCGGTTCCTTGAGAAAAACAGAGAAGGGAGGACAGGCATGACGAAGCGCAGGGAAAAGATTCTCCTTCCACTTATCGCGGTCCTCCT
>CAZHSK010000135.1:2181-4479 GCA_964535235.1 uncultured Treponema sp.
GCCGGCGCCCTCTGGGGAGCTGTACCTGGTTTTTTAAAGGCCAGGTTCAATGTTCATGAGGTGACTGTCTCGATCATGATGAACTACATTGCTCTGCATCTGAACAATTTCGTCATTCTGAATCTTTTGGGTTCCCAGGATAGGGTCAAGACAGCTTTTTTCCCGGAGACCGCACTGCTCAAGTCGCCATTTCTCCAATCCATCACCAGGGGTTCAAGGCTAAACTGGGGCTTCATACCCGTGATACTCGCCCTGATAATTTTTTCCTTTATCATCAATAAGACAACCTTTGGCTATTCTCTCCGAGCCGTGGGCTACAACAAGGATGCCTCCCGCTACGCGGGCATGAAGGTTAACCGCAATATCGTGCTCTCGATGATGATAGCCGGAGCCTTCGCCGGCCTGGCAGGCTCGGTCATAACCGTGGGTACCTTTAACTTCGGGAGGGCTATGTCGGCCGCTGAGGGCTATGGCTTCGACGGCATTGCCGTCGCTCTGGTAGGAGGGAATGAAGCCTCGGGCATTCTCTTGGCCGGCATGCTCTTTGGCATGCTCAAGTCAGCCCAGCCCCTCATGCAGTCCCAGGGCATTCCCCGGGAGATCGCTGGCATAATCCAGGCTTCGATCGTCCTCTTCGTCGCCATGCAATACGGGATAAAGATGCTTCTGGAGCGCTTCAAGAAAAAGCAGGCTGTCACGGCCGATGGAGACAGGGTATGAGTATAAAAATCCTCTTCGAAATGTTTCCCATCGCTCTCATGTTCGCCTCGCCCATAATCATCGCGGCTCTGGGCGGACTTTTCAGCGAGCGCTCGGGTATCGTGAATATCGCCCTGGAAGGGATTATGATGGTGGGGGCTTTTTCGGCCGCCACGGTAACCGTTCTCCTGGAAGATTCCACGACCCTGGCGCCCTGGCTTGGTTTGGGTGCCGGCTTGGTCGCCGGCATCATATTCAGCCTTCTCCATGCGGTGGCTAGCGTGAACATGAAGGCCGACCAGACAATATCAGGTACGGCGCTCAACATTCTGGCCGGGGGGCTCACGGTCTATCTCTGCCAGATCATCTTCCGCCAGCAGCGAACCAGAGCCTTTTCCAATGGAATTCAAAAGGTGACAGTGCCCTTGCTCGAAAAAATCCCTGTGCTGGGCAAAATGCTTTTTATAGAGAATTATCCTACCTTTTTCTTGGCAATTTTTCTTGTTCTTTTTACCTGGGTTCTGGTATATAAAACACCCTTCGGTTTAAGGCTAAGATCCTGTGGAGAACATCCACAGGCAGCGGCGAGCATGGGCATTAACGTGGCCTGGATGCGCTACTTCGGCGTCATGGCCTCTGGAGCCTTCGCTGGCCTCGCCGGCGGCATCATGGTGCTTACCGCGGATATCCAGTATACCCTGGTGTCCATCCACGGCACCGGATTCATAGCCCTGGCATCTTTAGTGTTCGGCAAGTGGAACCCCTTCGGCGTTCTGGGCGCCGGACTGTTCTTCGGCTTTTCCACGGCCCTTTCTTTCTACGCCAAGGACATTAGCTTCCTGGCCAGCCTGCCCGGCGAGTTTTTCTATGCCCTTCCCTATGTGCTCACCATCGTGGCCCTCGTGGTCTTTGCCGGCAAGTCGGTGGGACCCAAGGCCGCAGGCCAGATCTACGATTCGGGGAGGCGCTGAAAGCAAAGGTGTCGTACCCCATCGAGAGCAAAATCGTAATAGCCGTTTCCTCCAGCGCACTCTTCGATCTGACCGAATCTGACGAGATTTTCAGGATAAAGGGAGAGGATGCCTACCGTGAATGGATGAGCATCCACAGCGAGGAAGTCCTTAAACCAGGCAACGCCTTCTGGTTCGTCAAACGCTTTCTTTCGCTCAATAGGGGATTCGCTCCAGGGCAGGGTCCGGCGGAGGTAGTGCTGCTTTCGAGGAACGACCCGGAAGCGGGCATAAGGATTTTCAAGTCCATCAGGCAGTATGAACTGGATATTATCCGTGCGGCCTTCCTGGATGGACGATCTCCTTATCCGTATATAGAAGCTTTCGGTGCGGCGCTCTTCCTTTCGACTAATACCGACGACGTAAAAGCCGCAATCGATGCCGGTCTGCCCGCCGGGCTCATCATCTCCCCGGGCTTTGGGGAGGACGAGGAGGGGGAGCTTCGGGTGGCCTTCGATTTCGATGGGGTCCTAGCCGGCGACGAAGCTGAGCGGCTCTATCGCTCACCCGGCGGGCAGGAGCGCTTTGCCGAGGTGGAACTGCGCAAGGCCGAAACACCCCTCGACCCGGGTCCTATGAAGCCTTTTTT
>CAZHSK010000136.1:0-2234 GCA_964535235.1 uncultured Treponema sp.
GGCGGTACTGGATCTTTCGGCAACGCGGTCTTGAAAGGCTTTCTTTCCACGAATATCAAGGAAATAAGAATTTTCTCCCGTGACGAAAAGAAGCAAGATGACATGCGAAAGCTGTACAAAAGCGAAAAAATAAAATTCTATATAGGCGATGTCCGTGATATGGCCAGTATTTCCGGGGCAATGCATGGAGTAGACTATGTATTCTCAGCCGCGGCGCTAAAGCAAGTGCCCTCCTGCGAGTTTTTTCCCATGGAAGCGGTGAGGACCAATGTCGTCGGCACGGACAATACCCTTTCAGCCGCGGTACAGCATGGGGTGAAGAAGGTTATTTGCCTATCCACCGATAAAGCTGTATATCCCATAAATGCCATGGGAATTTCCAAGGCGATGATGGAAAAGGTGATGGTCGCCAAGTCAAGGACTGTCAATGGGGAAAAAACGACCATATGCGGCACCCGTTACGGCAACGTAATGGCTTCCAGAGGCTCGGTGATACCCCTATTCGTGCAACAAATCAAGAGCGGCCAGGCGCTGACTATCACCGATCCCGCGATGACGCGTTATCTCATGTCGCTGGAAGAAGCGGTGGAACTGGTGATTTTCGCCTTTAAAAACGCCGTACCCGGCGATATTTTCGTCCAGAAGGCTCCGGGGGCTACAATCGCGGATTTAGCCTTGGCGGTAAAAGAAGTCTTCGATGCTCCCAATCCTATCGAAGTGATCGGAACCCGGCACGGAGAAAAACTCCACGAGACCCTGCTCACTCGCGAGGAGATGGCCAAAGCAGAAGATCTCGGCGGTTACTACAGAATACCAGCCGACAATCGCGACCTCAACTACGAGAAGTATTTCTCGAAGGGAGAAACACAGATTTCCCAAGGTTGGGAATATACTTCTGAGAACACAAAAAGGCTCGGAGTTCCGGAAATCAAAAAAGTGCTTCTGAAGCTGGATTTTATCCAAGACGAGCTGTCCTCCTGGAAAAAAGCCTGATGAAAACAGTGCTCGTCACGGGAGCCGAAGGCTTCATAGGCCGAAACCTATGCGCAGCCCTGAAGCAAAAAGGATCCTATGTCATTCTGCCCATCGATATCGGAAACACGAACGAAGAGCTCGAATCCGCTGCGGATAAAGCCGATTTCGTAATTCACCTGGCTGGCGTGAACAGGCCCACTGACATACGCGATTTCGATACAGGCAACAGGGAGCTTACCGAGGTATTGATAGAACGCTTGTCGCGACGGGATCATAGGCCTCCCTTTCTTATGTCTTCCTCTATTCAGGCGGCACTGGATAACCCCTACGGAATTAGCAAGAGAAAAGCCGAAGAGGCAGTATCCGCGTATGGCGCGGCGACAGGCGCTCCGGTATTCATATTCAGATTGCCCAATGTATTCGGGAAATGGTGTCGCCCCAACTACAACTCTGTCATCGCGACGTGGTGCTATAATACAGCCAGGGAAATACCGATAAAAATCGATAACCCCGATACCGAACTGCATCTCGTCTATATAGACGATGTCGTTGAAGCCTTTGTCGCCACGCTTGAAAGCGGTTATTCGCATGATGCCCATGGTTACTGCGCGGTTAATGTGAGTTATAGAAAAAACCTGGGACAAATCGCGAAAGCCCTAAACGCATTCGCTTCAAGTCGCACAACGCATGTAATGCCCTCGCTGGAAGAAGGGTTTATGCGAGCGTTGTACGCCACATGGCTTTCCTACCTTCCCGAGCGCGAATTTGCCTATGCCCTTGACATGAAAAAAGATGCCAGGGGATGGCTCGCTGAATTCATTAAATCTCCGCCCTTCGGCAGGATTTTCGTTTCCATTACCAAGCCTGGAATTACCAGGGGCAATCATTGGCACAATTCCACCGTGGAAAAATTCCTCGTGGTTTCCGGCGAGGCGTGTATACGCTTCAGGAAAATTGATACTGAAGAAATTATTGAATATCCTGTTTCTGGGAAGGAACTCAAGGTCGTGGACATCCCTCCCGGGTATACGCACTCCATTATGAACACCGGCGAGACAGAGTTGATAACACTCTTCTGGTCAGACGAAATCTACGACCCCAACAGGCCTGATACGAACTATTTAGAGGTTTGAGATGGATAAGCTGAAGGTTATGACTATAATCGGCACAAGGCCGGAAATCATTCGATTGTCTGAATGTATCAAGGCCTGCGACCGCTACTTCGACCATGTGCTTGTCCATACCGGCCAGAATTACGA
>CAZHSK010000136.1:2334-4357 GCA_964535235.1 uncultured Treponema sp.
GACCAGAATGTTCCGGAAGAGATCAACAGAAAGATAGTCGATCATATTTCCGACATCAATCTCCCCTATACAGAGCACTCTCGCCGGTATCTTTTGTCCGAGGGGATACGGAAAGAGCATATTTTCGTCACCGGCTCGCCCATGCGCGAGGTGATCGAAAAGAACAAGAAGCAAATCGATTCCAGCAATATTCTGGACGAGCTCGGGCTCGAGCGCGGACGATATATTGTCGTCTCGGCGCATAGGGAAGAGAACATCGACAACGATGCGAACTTCCTTTCGCTCATGAGCGCGATCAACGGCATCGCTGAGAAATACGGAGTCCCCATCGTGTACTCTACCCATCCCCGTTCGTGGAAGCGGATAGAGGCCAAAGGTTTCGTCTTTCATCCTCTGGTTCGGCAGCTCAAGCCGTTCGGCTTTTTCGACTACAACAAGCTGCAGATGCACGCGTTGTGCGTTCTTTCAGACTCGGGCACCCTTTCAGAAGAATCCGCCATGCTGGGCTTTCCCGCGGTGCTCATCCGAACTTCCACCGAAAGGCCGGAAGTGCTCGACAAGGGTTCGGTGGTTATCGGCGGAATTACAGAAAAGAGTATTTCCCAGGCCATAGAGCTAACCCGGGCTATGGTCGACGCCTCTGAGCCGGCAGCTTTGGCTCAGGATTATGTAGACAGCAATGTATCCGTAAAGGTCGTAAAAATTATCCAGAGTTACACAAAGATAATTGATGATGTGGTGTGGAGAAAGGTATCTGAATAGGATTTGTTGAACGGGAGGTATCCATGACCGGTTTTCTGCCCTATGGGCATCAAATGATCGATGAGGAAGACATAGCGGCGGTAGTAGCGACTCTGCGCGCCGATTACATCGCCCAGGGCCCTCAGGTAGAGCGCATGGAGAAGACTATATGCGAGATTACCGGCGCCAAGTACTGCGCGGTAGTATCCAACGCGACGGCGGGTCTTCATCTTGCGGTCACCGCCTTGGACATAAAAGCGGGCATGGAAGGCATCACTTCCCCCATCACCTTTTTAGCTTCCGCCAACTGCCTGGTATATAACTCCATCCAGCCCAGGTTCGCCGATATCGATGAAAAAACCTTCTGCATCGATCCTGTGGAACTCGAAAAGCGCATAACTCCCACGACTCGCGTAGTCGTGCCAGTGGATTTCGGAGGGCAGCCGGCCGACATGGCCGCGATCAAGAAAATCGCCGACACCCACAACCTCAAGATTGTCGAGGATGCCGCCCATGCCATTGGCTCTATTTATCCTTGCGGCAGCCCAGTGGGATCCTGCAAGTACTCGGATATGACTGTGTTCTCCTTTCATCCGGTCAAGACGATAACCACCGGCGAGGGCGGCGCGGTGACGACCAACGACAAACACCTCTATGATCGCCTCGTTCTCTTGCGTTCCCACGGCATGACAAGGGATCCGGCGCAGATTCCAGACTATCCGGGCCCCTGGTATTACGAGATGGATGAGCTTGGCTTCAATTACCGCATGACGGATATCCAGGCGGCGTTGGGAAACAGCCAGCTCAAGAAGCTCGAGCGCTTCAAGAGCAGACGCAGGTTGATAAGAACGCTTTACAACGAAGCATTCAAGGATAATCCATACCTCGAAATACCCTATGAGACTCCGGGAGCGGACAGTTGCTTCCATCTGTACATCCTGCAGGTAGATTTCAAGGCTCTAGGAAGGACGAGAAGGGAAGTGATGGCCGAGCTAACCGCTGCGGGTGTGGGAACGCAGGTACACTATATCCCCGTAGTATATCAGCCCTATTATAAGACACACTTCTTCACCAAGAAGGGAGATTTCCCCAAGTCCGATGCCTATTACGATAAAGCGCTGAGCATCCCCTATTACCCTGCCATGGATGACGAGGACATTCAGAAAGTTATCGAGACCGTAAACCGCGTAATCCGATGAGCAGGCTCGCGTTAGGCACTGTTCAGTTCGGCCTTGACTACGGAATAAAAAACGACAGGGGAAGAATTCCCGAATCCGAAATA
>CAZHSK010000137.1:0-4356 GCA_964535235.1 uncultured Treponema sp.
GGTTATACCCACCTTTTTCTGGATCCGCCTAATCTCCACCCGCATCTGCTCCCGTAAAAGGGCGTCCAGGTTGGAAAGCGGCTCGTCCAATAGGAGCACCGAAGGTTCCACAATAAGGCTGCGGGCCAGGGCTACACGCTGTTGCTGACCTCCAGAGAGTCTTCCCGGCGAGCGGTTAGCCAACTGCTCCAAACCCACCAGTTTTAGGGTATCCATCACCTTGGTTTGGATCTCCGATTTGGGCAGTTTCATGATCTTGAGCCCGTACGCCACGTTGTCGAAGACATTCATGTGAGGAAAGAGGCCGTAGCTCTGAAATACTGTTGCCTTGTCCCTGGCATGGGCGGGCAGCTGGGTTACATCGTCATCCCCTATAAATATCTTGCCTTCAGTGGGAAGTTCGAATCCGGCTATCATTCGCAGGGTTGTTGTCTTGCCGCAGCCTGAGGGGCCTAGGAGAGTCACTAGTTCACCTGGCTCTATAACGAAAGATACGTCCTTAACGGCGGTGACTGTCTTGCCTCCCGAGGGATCCTTGAAACGCTTGGTGATATGGCTCACTTCTATGGAAACGGATTTTTTCTCCATGATCAGCCCTCCTGGGTGCTGCTCTTCTCGAGCAGAATATTATGTTTAAAGAGTAAGTTAATGACTGTGAACGCTATGAGGACTATCGCGATAAGCGTAACGGACATGACGCTGGCCAGGCCGAATTTCACGTTCTCCGCGAAGTTATAAACTAGGACTGTCATATGGTACCAGCGCGGTGACACAAGGAAGATAATCGTGCTTACGGCTGTCATGGCGCGCACGAATGTATAGGACATGGTCGCTACGAAGGCTGGGCGTATGAGGGGCAGGGTAATAGTGCGGAAGATGGTGGCCGGTCCCGCCCTGAGGTCGGCGGCCGCTTCCTCGATGGCCGGATCGATCTGCCGAAGGGTAGAGGAGCCGTTTTCCAACCCGAAGGGAAGCTCCCGTATCACGTAGGCGATGACGAGTATGGCGCCTGTGCCCACGAGCACGATGGGTGCCTTGTTGAAGGCTAGGACGTAGCTTATGCCGATGAGGGTTCCCGGTATGGCGAAGGGAGCGAGGATAAGGAATTCTAGCAGGCGTTTACCCAGGAATTTTTTCCTTACCATTATGTACGAAGCCATCATACCCAGGATGCCCGCTATTGGAGCTGCTATCACCGCCAGTAGGGTTGTGTCCTTGATGGACTTGCCACCTCTTCTGAAAGCCTCGGAGAAGTTCTCTAAAGTGAGCGTATAGTCGATTCCCCAGTTTTTCACAAAACAGCCTGCCAGGATTGTCAAATACAGGGCGATGATAAAGGTCATGAAGAAGCCTATGAAAACGCCCAAGGCCGTCTTGACCGGTTTGGAGGTGAGATCGTAGAGCCTGGTGGAGGGCTTGCCTGTCACGGTTACGAAAGATTTCCTTGTGATCCAATAGCGCTGTACAAAGAAGGCCAACACTGTGGGCAAAAGTAAGACGAGGGCATATACGGTACCGTAATTGACTCTGCTCATGCCCACGACTTCGAGGTAGGCCACCACCGAGAGCACCGAAAAGCCGCCGCCTAAGAGAAGGGGGTTGGCGAAGTCGGCTATGGCTGTGGTGAAGACTAAAAGCCATGCGCTTAAGATGCCGGGTGTGGAGAGGGGCAGCGTGATGCCCAAAAAGGTTTTGAGTTTTCCTGCCCTCAGGTCCATGGAAGCTTCTTCCGTTGTGGCGTCAATAGCCTGGAGTACTCCCTCAATCGATGAGAAGGCGATGGGGAACATGGTGAGGGTTTGAATTGCCAACAAACCCGGAAGGCCGTAAATAGGGCCTGAAGTTATACCTAAGAGACTCTTGGTGATGAAGCCGTTGTTGCCAAAAAGCAATATCAGCGCCAAGGTGAGGGAGAAGGGCGGAGAGATTACTGGAAGGTTGGCCAGGGCTTTTATAAATCGCCGCATCCTAGGCGATAGAACCGTCCTGGTGGTGTAGAAGGCGAAGATATAACCAACAATGGTGGCTACCGTAGCCGTGGTGACACCCAGAATCACCGAGTTCTTGAGGGCAATCCAAATCTTGGACTGAGACAGAATGAGCTTCCAGACATCCAGGGAAACCTTGCCTTCGGTTATCACACTCAGCTTAAAAGCTTCGTAGAGGGGATATACAACGAATATCCCGACTATGGCAAAAAGAATAATGATCGCGTAGCCTATAATGGGTTCTCGGGAGAAGACGACGATCCATACCGCCGCCAGCACCGCGAAGGACATGATGAGGGCAAGGGAAAACAACAGGGTGTTGAAGCCTTTCGCGCTTGAATCGCTACTTAAAATTATTACCGTGCCCGCGATGTCATAGTCGTCTACTACAAGCGGAACATAGACAGGGCTGACAACCATCCCATCCACGTCGTAGCTGTTTTTGGAGAAGAACTTTTCCTGGTAGGCTACGCTTTCGATCGCCTTACTGAAATCCGCCGAAGCCTCGAGTTCGGCGAAGAGCTTTGCTTCCTGAGGATCCTTGGTTTCCAGAACAGGATTGTTCATCGGATCCCCCGATAGGAAGAGAATCTTCATGCCGCTGTCCTGGGATTCGATCTTTTCCTTCCATGTATGGAAGTCCTCCGGATCTGAGGGTACCGACTCCGCGAGGGTGATAATATGCTCGGTTTGGGAATTCCTGCTTATGTCGTTGAAGGTTTTAGAAATAGTGCTAAATATCCAGGTCACAAAGACTAGGAAAACGAGGGAAATCAAACCGAAGAGCAGCAGCTTCCTTCGTGTGAACATAGACACCCCTTAGACTGAAGGATTTTTATAGAGCTCAGGAAATAATTTTCTTTCTACCAGCTGGACGAGTAGATGAATGATAATGATGTGGAGTTCTTGGACATGGTCCGAAAATTTCCCCGCAGGTGTTGCGATGTCGATATCCGCAAGTCGGCCTAGCTCCGATCCCAGTTTTCCGCTGAGGGCTATCACTTTCATGCCCTTCTCCCTGGCTGCCCTTGCAGCGGCCAGTACATTGGGGCTGGAACCGCTGGTGCTTATGGCCAGGAGCACATCTTTAGCGGATCCATGGGCTTCCAGGTAGCGAGAGAATACCTGGTCCCAGCCGAAGTCGTTGGCTGTGCAGGAAATGTGGGATGCATCGGCTATCGCGATGGCGGGCAGAGCGGGGCGATTGAGTCTGAATCTGCCAGTGCATTCTTCGGCGAAATGCATGGCATCGCAGAGCGAGCCTCCGTTTCCGCAGGAAAAAACTCTGCCGCCAGAGGCGAAGCACTCGGCTAAAAGAACTCCTGCCTTTTCGATCAGGAAAAGAGTGGATTCATTGCCTAGCAATGTATCTACGCTGTCTCTGGACTCCCTGACAGAGTCTCTCACATTATGGATCATGGGAAATCACCTTATTCTATAGGCTCCACGTATGCCCAATTATACCATATATTTGCTTTTTACATAGATCGCCGAAGCTTTTTCGGCAACGAGATGGATTATGCAATTCACATATCCTGCTATACTGTCAGCATGCATGAAGTAGACCTTAAATACACCAAGAACTCTCTGCGGAAAACGATGAAGGCGATTCTTTCCGCCATGGACACCGAGACTAGGAACCGCTTGAGCGTACAGGCGGTCGATAACTTTATGATGCTTTCGGAATACAAAGCGGCCACTATTGTCCTGGCTTTCCTATCTATGCGGGAAGAATTGCAGACGGGAAGCCTGATTGCCCGAGGCTTAAAAGATGGCAAGGCAGTGGCAGTGCCAAAAATGGGTTTTTCGGATGAACACGGTGACTTCATCGAATTTTTACTACTTTCCTCCGACTATAAGGCCTGGCCTCTCGACCGGTTTGGCATTCCCGAACCTCCCGAGAAAGCTCAGGAACTTTCCCTGGAGGAATTAGGCAGGTCTCAAGTTGTTGTTGCGGTGCCTGGACTTGCCTTTGATCTGCGCGGGGGAAGGATGGGCAGGGGCAAGGGCTACTATGACCGCTTTCTAGCTTCTGCGAGGGCTTCTGCAGTCCGATATGGCGGCTCGTTCCTCGCCTGCGGCATCTGCTTTGAATCGCAGATAGTGGAGACAGTGCCTATGGGATCCTGGGATCAGCGGGTGGATTATTTAACTACCGAAGATATGTTGATAAAAAGTTCAATTTGAAATTGAAAGCAAGTGGTAACTGGGTAAATATATAACTTTAAAAGCGGATTTTTAAAACTCGTCCGACTTCTGCAAAAGCCACATTGAATAAAGATATATTTGTGGAGAATGGGGGATTCGAACCCCCGACCTATAGATTGCGAACCTATCGCTCTACCAACTGAGCTAATTCCCCTTGGTG
>CAZHSK010000138.1:0-4276 GCA_964535235.1 uncultured Treponema sp.
CGCCCAACTTCGATACTATATGATGAGCTATGGAGAGGCCCAAACCAGTGCCTGCCCCGGGGTCCTTGGTGGTGAAGAAGGGGTTGAACACTTTGTCCAGGTTTTCCTTCTGTATCCCCGATCCGGTGTCCTGCACGTTAACGATTACATCGGCGTCTTCCTGCTTTATTCCCAGGCTTAATATGCCGTCGCCGTTCATGGCCTGGACAGCGTTCACGATTAAATTAAGGAATACTTGCTGCAGTTCCGTGGGGTTAGCTTGCACCTCCCCCACCTGGTTGTAATCTTTCTTAACCAGCACCGAACCGAAATCGATGCCGCGCATCGCGAGTTTTAACGAATTCTCCAGAATGCTGACCGGTTTGACGAGATCGGCCTGGCTCTTGGTCTTTCTGGAATACACCATGAGGTCGCGTATTACCTCGGCGGCGTTCTGGGCATAGCGGATTATGTCCTGGGTATATTCTTTCATCCTGGTGCCTTCGGACGCTTCAGGAAGCATCAGGTCAGCGGTGCCTAAAATAGCCCCCAAGGGATTGTTAATTTCATGCGCGATGCCCGACACCAGAGTTCCGATGCCGGCCAACTTCTCTGATTGCACCAATTCTTCCTGCAGCGTCTTCTGCTTGGTGATATCCTGGAAGAACTCGAGGAAAATAGGCGATGAAGATTTAGGCACAGATATGGGATAGAAGTTGAGAGAAAACGTGAGGAGCCCTTTTACATCCTGGCGTTCGGCATTGAAGGGAAGCCTGGTATGGAGGCAGTCCTGGGCCAGGCATTCGATGCAGGGCCTGTCCCTGTTGAAGAAGGCCTTGTAGCACTTGTTGCCTATGAGTTCCTCGGCGGATTTTTCAAAATATCGGCGGGCGGCGTAATTGACTTCGATTATATTGTAGTTGATGTCCTGGATGGAGATAGGCGTTGTAATTCCGTCGAAGAAGGCTTCCAGCTTGTTCCTGCTTATTTCCAGCTGATTATTTATATTCTGAAGCCGCTTCTGCTGCTGACGCAGACGCTCGAAGGTGATGGCGTTTTCCAAAGCCACGGAGCACTGAACGCTAAGGAGCTGCAGCATTTCAATATCGAACTGGTTGTAATAATCCTTGTCCACCTGGGGGCCCAGGACGATGAAGCCGTTCAGGCGTTCCTTGAACTTGAGGGGCAGTACGAGACTGGCCTTGATGGTGTCCGACTGCTCGCCCTTTTCCAAGGGTATCTCAATCATACGCTGGGGCTGGTAGAGATACTGGATTTCGCTCTTGTCGGCTCCTTGATGCATGGTAAAGCTTCGCACCAGCTCGCTGCCACGCATTAAATTTATGGATTGATCCTGGCCCTGCACTATACCGCCGGCGAAGGGGAGCTGCTTGGCCACGTTTATCTTGTAGTTTCTGTCGTTGAAATCGTTGACCAACATGAATGCCCACTCCAAGCCGAAGGTGGACATGATCTTCTCGATGGTGAGATTGCCCAGGGTTTCCAGGTCGACTATGGAAGTGAGGCTGGCTGAGAAGACCCGAAGGCTCTGGTAGTAGGTAAAGGTCTTGCCCCCGTAGATGCGCTCCAGAAATGAGAGGGTTGTCGTTCTGAGGGGCGAGAGGATTATGGAGGTAATGAAGCCCAGCACCAGGGCGAGAAGCAGAACCCTGGGAAATGGTATGTTTCTGTCCAGATGGAATATGGGCACGAAGAAGAAGAGAAAGATGGCGCTTGTAAGAAGGGACACGAAGAAGGTGAGCAGGATGTTGAGCACCGCGGATGAATAGTGAATGAGCCTGTATTTGTAGACGGCGAAGAAAATGATGGCGGCGTTGATGGTGGCGCCCAGAAGGTCTATGGGATAGATACCCAGGGGCTTGTAAAGATTGACCGCGACGCCGAGGACAATGATGCTGGCACCATAGATGAGTAACCTCAGGGTTTTGCGCTTGAACTTGTCTTCGCTGTTTCTGAGCTGGCGCACCAGGAGAATGATTGCGATACCCAAAAAGAAATAGGTCAGGGAATAGGAGATTACCGCTCCGGGGCCGAGTATGTAATAGAACCCCTGGTTATCAAAGCCCGCGTCGGTGACTACCTTGGAACTGAGATTGAGGTAGGCCATGTAGATGTAGAGAATGTAGCCGATGTAAAGAAAGACGCTGTAACGGCGTTTTTCCGTGCCCGAAAGGTAGATCATGGTGGCCAGGAAGGAAATGGGGCCGCCGAGGAGGCCCATGAGCATGACCTTGTTCCACAACAGGGGGGTGAAAATGCCCGTGTTGGCATGCATCATGAAGGACCCGAAACTCCAGAGCGCCATGAAGAACATGTACTGGAGAAAGGATCCGTCCACCTTGTCCTTTCGGCTATAAAGCCCAAAGACGATGAAGACGATGTATATGATGAACGATAAGGCCGGTATCAGCGAAGAAGCATCCAGGATCATGCCTTAATCCCCTGCAATCTACGGTGTCTGGTAAAACTCGAGGTATTGTAGCACAATGTGTAAAGGAATGGTACTAAATTCTTTGATTGTTGGCAGTTTTTCGCTCCTGATACTGGCCGACCTCCTCCAAGTGAGGAAAATGCCATTTAAAACCCTGAGGCTATTGGGCTATCTTGGGGTATGCTTGAGTCTGGGCTCCCTGAGTCTTCCGGTTCTGGGGACGATCCTGGGTCTTTCTGGTACGGATAATTTAGCGGCCGGGGGCGCTGCCGGGATGGAAGCGGCTGCGGATTTTTTCCGTCGAAGCCCGGGATTATTCGGCCTTCTGGCCATCTTGGCTTTCATTTCCGCCGGGCTCCTCGCCTGGACGGTCTTTATCGAGCTGGCCTTCTGGAAAAAGCGCCTGAACCTATACTCACAGGACACTGTACGTAAAGGCTCCTATGGGCTATGCCGGCACCCCGGGTTTTGGTGGCTCGCTTTCCTGCTTCTTTTTTTAATCCTTCCGGGGGGCTTTTCGACCACTGTCGCGCCCGCGGCGCTCATGATATTCTCCAACTTGACCTTAATTATTGTACAGGATCGTTTTGTATTTCCCAGGCTCTTCAAGGGCTATGGAGAGTACAGGAAAGAGATACCCTTTCTGATTCCGCGACCAGGAAACAGAGGCTATCGTCAGGATCATTAAACAGGCCTGGGCTGAAAAGAAGCTTTGGCACACAACGGAAGGACAGCATGGCAACCGCCCCGCAGCGCAGCATTTTTGTAGTCGACGACGATTCGGCCATCAGGAAGGTTCTTTCCCTAGGTCTCGAAAGACTGGGTTATAAAGTAACCCTGGCTACCAACGGCCAGGAAGCCTTGGAAATGCTCTCCTCGGGGAATGTGGATCCAGACTGCGTTCTTTTAGATATCCGCATGCCCCTGCTCTCGGGCAGGGAAGCCCTACCCAAGATTCGCGAACTCATGCCCCTCACTCCTGTAGTAATGCTCACCGCCTACAACGATCTCACGACAGGCCTGGACGCCATGAAGAACGGCGCCTTCGACTACCTGGTCAAACCCAGTCGTCTAGAGCAGATCGCCGACACCCTGGCCAAGGCTATCCGCTACAGGGATATCATGAGGGAAAAATTCGAGTTGGATAAGAAGAAGGAAGAGTACAGACTCTCCCTTGAGAAAAGCATCCAAACCACGGCCCTGGAGTTGAACGAAACGTATCAGAAGCTCAAGGTCGCCAACATGCAGACCGTACAGGCATTGGCCGAGACTATAGAAGCCAAGGACCAGTACACCCAAGGCCACTGCGAGCGGGTTAAAAACCTCTCCCTCAATCTGGCTAGGGAATTGGGCTTGCCCTCCAGTCTCACAGAAGCCCTGGAAATCGCTGCGATCCTTCACGATATTGGGAAAATAGGCATACCCGAAAGGATTCTCAACAAGAGTGGCCCGCTGGCGCCAGAAGAAAACGAAATAATCAAGATGCACCCCATTATTGGAGCCCAAATACTCTCAACCGTCGAATTTTTCGCCCACGCCATCAACGGAGTACGGCATCATCACGAGCGCTGGGATGGCAGCGGATACCCCGATGGAATCGCAGGTGCTGATATAGACCCCCTGGCCAGGATCATAGCCCTGGCGGATACCTTCGACGCCATGGCTCAGTCTAGGCCTTACAGAAAAGCCCTTCCCATGGAAGAGATCCTGGATGAGATCAGGTTACAGCGGAGCAAGCAGTTTGCCCCTGAGGTTGTGGATGTCTTTTTCGATGCGAAGCTCTATTCCAGCTATCTTTCCCAAGCCTAGAAGCGGTAGGTAAAGCGTCCGGGCACGGTTTCGCCT
>CAZHSK010000139.1:0-4266 GCA_964535235.1 uncultured Treponema sp.
AGCCCGTATCGCGTACTGGGTCTTGGCAGGGACCTGGAACATGGGCTTTCTCCTTAATTCCTATGGGAATAGTAGGAATATGCCACGAGCCAGCTTTTTGGTCAAGGTGTAGCAATACGCCGTTGAGGTCTTGATAGTCGAATCCCTCCCTTATATTCTCAAGGCCGGGACTGGGTAGCTTCGATACCCGATCCTTAAAGGGATGTCATGAAGTTTCCTAAAAACATTGAAGGGTTGCGGGGAGTCAGGGTAACCATTATGGGCCTTGGGCTCCACGGCGGCGGACTGGCCAGCGCCAGGTTTTTTGCCGAGGCAGGCGCCGAGGTAACGGTAACCGACCTGCGGGACGAAAAAATTCTCGAACCCTCTATTCAGGCGCTGGCCGGGCACAAGATACGCTATGTCCTGGGCAGGCATGAGATAGAGGATTTTTCCAATGCAGATCTGGTGATCAAAAATCCGGCGGTCAGAGCTACTTCTCCCTATGTAGCCGCGGCGAAGCACGTGGAAAGCGATATTTCGGTTTTCCTGCGCTATTCCAAATCCCCCCTGGTAGCGGTAACCGGTTCCAAGGGCAAATCATCCACCTCCAGCGCCCTGCACCACGGCTTTAGCTCGTCAGGCATGAACTCCCTACTCGGAGGCAACATCACCGTATCGCCCTTGAGCTTCCTCTCCGAAACAGCTCCAGAGAGGCCCGTGGTTTTGGAGCTTTCATCCTGGCAGTTGGCCGACATGAAGGGGCTGGGAGTGCTCAAGCCCAAGGTGGCACTTATCACGGCCATCATGCCCGACCACATGAATTACTACTCCTCCATGGATTCCTACGTGGCCGATAAGCGTCTTATCTATGCCGATCAGGACGGGATGGACGCGACACTCTGCGACGCCGATTCCCCCTGGGGCAGGAGCTTCGCCGAGGAAACCAAGGCCAATGTGCTCTTTTATTCCGACAAGAGTCCCCAAGCCAGGGGGGCCTGGCTGGCCGAGTCCCAAGGATGCTCGGACAGGATTGGCCTCTGCCGACTGGATTCGTCGAAGGGAACTGAACCCGAGCTCATACTGCCCCGAGAACTGCTGGTCCCCGGACCCCATATGAGAAAAAACCTGCTTTCCTCTGCCCTCGCCCTCCGCTACATGGGAATACCGGCCGGAAGCGTTGCCCAGGCTATGGCTGCATTTCCCGGCATAGAGCACAGGCTGGAGTTTTTTGCCCAATCCGGGGGAATCAAATGGTATAACGATTCGGCATCCACGATTCCCCAAGCCGTCCAGGCTGCATTGCAGAGCTTCAGTTCCCCTGTGGTGCTCATAACCGGAGGCACCGACAAGAATATAGACTTCAGCTCCGTGAGCAAAGCCTATTCCAAAGCCAAGGCCCTTGTGCTGTTAGAGGGTTCGGGTACCGAAAAACTCATGCCCCGATTGCTCGATCAGGGTTTGGCCTGGAAAGGACCCTATAGCAGCCTCGAGGCGGCGGTAGAAGCCGCAGCCGAGCTGGCCCGGGCCGGGGATGCCGTGCTTCTATCCCCGGGCTGCGCATCCTTCGGCATGTTCCTCCACGAATTCGACAGGGGCAAGAAATTCAAGGAAGCGGTGCGATTGTTCCTGTCCACCTAAAAATCAAAGAGACCGATACCACCGCGTATCAGGGGTTGCGACCGATCTCAAATAAAGGCTATGGCTCCGTAGCCTACAAAGGAATCGTCGTCCCTCACCTCCAGGCTAGTGGTATACCCTATCAACTTGGCCGACTCAGCCCCCGATTCCAGGGCAAAACCCAGGGCCGCCACCGCGGCGCCGGGTGAGCAGGCCGAACCCTTGGTCACAGCCCTCGAAAGAGCTATTTCGCAGTTCATATCCAGAAGTGCGTCTATAAAAAGCTTGTCGTTTGTCTCGCTCACCCAGCGCCTTGCCTTGTCGCCAAGGCCTGCGGGCATGAATCCATAGGCCGGGCCGTAGTGCGTGAGGTCTGTGGAACCGATGCAGGCGACTTTTTTCCCGATTGACAGGGCTGCCCTGGCTACGCAGGCCCCTAATTCCTTGGACTCCAGCCTCGGAGGTATTCGCAGCCAGAGGATGCCTGCCCCTTTGCACAGTTCGGCAATCATGGGCACCAGGACTTCCACGCTGTTGTCCACATAGCGGTCGGGCTCGGGCTTATTTATTCCCGAATCCCTCAGCTGTTCAGCGAGGGCCGCCAATAGGCCCTGATCGGCCTGCAGTATGCCGGAAGCAGTCTCAAAAGACTCTTCTTCTGCATAGAGAACGGGGCTCCTTTGGGAAAGGTGGCCCCCAAAAACTACGATGGTCTCGGCCCGCTTGAGGGTCTTGATGGCCATGGCCGCGAGTTTACCCGAAAAAAGCCAGCCCGCATGGGGACAGATCACGGAATGGGCGTTCAATAATTCGAATCCCCTGGTCCATTCATCGGTCAGAGCCTTAATCTCAGAGGCGCTGTGGGGATACCATCCATGGCCCAGGGCTGGGCTCCGAGACTTGCCGACTCTCTCCATGAGCGATACCTCCTTGTACTTACTAGTATAATCCATTAAGTGGGAAGGAAAAGCCTGATGTGAAAAAATTGGGCACAAGACCGGGCTCCGACATTCCGATACTCTATACGATCAGGAAGGGTATATGAGAAAAACACTGCGTTGGCTCCTTGTCATTCTGTCGTTTTCCATCGCGATTCTGGCGATGGGAAGCATCCTCTTCTCCGTGGGAGCCATGCGAAGCTCCGGCGAGAGGGCGAGCGGGGCCGAATACTCCATACTCCGGAATGCCCTTCTGGGCATTGAGTCCAAGGATGATATGGATGATCTTTTCCTCCGTCAAAGGCTCCTGGCGCTCTACAGGGGCAGCGAAAGGCTTCTGGCGGCCCAGGTGCTGGACTCATCGGGAGCTGTTGTATGGAAAATACCAGGGGATTCCAGCTATTTCGCCCTTCCCGGCAGCAGCGCTTCCAGGGCTGGTTTTTCAGCCCCCGACTGGAGCACGGTAATCTTCACCACACCGCTTAGTAACGGCATGAAGCTGGCTAGCCTCTTCGTAACCCTAAGAAGAGCTGACTTTGTCCAAGCATTGAAGACTCCCCTCATAATCCTGGCTATCTGGTTCGTTATAGTTATTCTAGCCTTCGTTTTCCTGCGAAAGCCCGATCCGGAAGTAAACCAGGAACCCCCGAAAGAAGATAAAACCGAACAAGCCCCAGAAATCCAGGAGGCTACGGCATCGGAAATTTCCGCCACCCCTCCTGCTGCGCCGGAGCAAGCTCAAGTCGAGGCTGGAGCTGACAAATCGGCAACTATTCCGCCTGAGGCTCAATTGGACATCGAAGAAGAGGAAGAGGAAGAGGAAGAGATTAAAACCGCGTACATGGATGAAGAATTGGCCGATGAGGAAGCTCTGCCTCAAGCACAAAACCACAGCCCCTTACCTGAGCCAGTCCCGGAACCCACCTTGGAGGAGTTGGAATCTCTCATGGAAGAGGAAGAGCTGGGTGAGGAAGAAGAGGAAGCTCCTCCAAGCGCTCCCCCCAGAAGAAATTTTGAGGAAAGTCTCGCGAAGCTGGAAAAGGAAGTAGCCCAGTGGTCTACCAAGCATCCGGACGCCGACACCCCAATTTCGCACGAATCCAGTCCCGAAAAAACCCATGAAGAACCGGAGGAAGACCTGGAAGTTTTTAAGGAATTGGATGAGCTTACAGTCGAAGAAGAAGCTCCAGCCGCTCAGAAAAACGTGGAAACTACAGAGAAGCTGCCTCCGCGAATGTCGGTGCAGGGTTCGGCCAATCTGGCTGCCCTTCCCCTTCCCCTCTCCCTTGTGGACTCTTCGCTGGAAGTAAAAATCCGAGAGGAATTGGACAGGGGCAATAAGGCTGAGCTGTCCCTCATGCTTATTCACTGCGGAGTTAGTTCGGCTACCGATCCGGCAGCCCTGGCCCTTGCCGTGACTGTGCGGGATTATATCGGCTCCAAAGATTTGATATTCGAGCTCTACAAGGGCGCCTTCGCCGTCGTCCTGCCTTCGGTCGATCTGGGCAGCAGTCTCAAGATGTCCGAAGACTTGGCCGATGTGCTCTCGGCTACCCTGGGACTTTACAAGGACATAGAGGGAGACGCGCCGGTCTACATAGGCATTTCCGCCCGGGCCGAGCGAAAGGTGGATGCGTTCAAACTCTACCGCGAAGCCTCCACTGCCCTGCATAAGGCATACGAAGGCTCTCAGTCGCGGATACTTGCATTCAGGCCAAAGTTGGAGTCG
>CAZHSK010000140.1:0-4229 GCA_964535235.1 uncultured Treponema sp.
AAGGGTTCTTTTGATTTTGTCTCTCCCCTCGCGGCGTCGGCGGCTGCTTTCCACCAGTCTATCGCGCAAAGACGGAAGCCTTCGCGATGCAGGCGGCGGCATAGCAAATCCACAGTTTTCATGTTGAGAGAGTGGCAGGAGAGAAACACGATATTGGTAAAGCCCTGCTTTAAAAATGACCGAGCGACGGCCTCGAGATATGAGCCCAATACAGGCGAGTCCACATGGACCGTTCCGGGCCAAAAATCCAATTCGAAGGTATCGCCGTACGGAATGGGGGCCGTAGTAAGGCAATCCGCCTTTTCGGCGAGCAATGTTGATATGGTTTGGGCGACATAGAGGTCGGTGCCCAGCGGACAATGTCGTCCTGTTTGCTCCACCGAGCCCAAGGGAAGGATGAGAGTATCGCATCGGGTTAACGCTTCGGCGAAACGCGGAGAAGTCATCCTGTCAATGCATCGGGTTTTGGAAATGGCAGCGATTCCTAGAGTATTTACCATGATTCAACCCTGCTGGACTTTTACTGGCTTTCCGGTTGCAGCGGATTCGGATATGGCGATCGCCGCCTTCATGGATTCGCAGGCGTCAGCCACATCGGAAAGCACTGGTGTGCCTTTGTCGATACATTCCACGAGATTGTCGATTTCCTGCTTGAACGGGTGATGCTCGACGGACCCTGAATTGGGCGTGTCGCAGGGAATCGTAATGAAATCTTTTTGTGAGGGAAATAGGGGTTTCGAAAAAATTCTATTGTCCCGCAAGGCGCCCTTGGTTCCCAGCAAATCGATGTTAAACTGGTAGGGAAAATTCAAGCCGTCCAGAGATACTGAGATTTTTCCCACCGAACCGTCGGTAAAGCGTACCGCCGCCACAACCGTGGCAGGATAATCAAAATCTTCGCGCACTCGGGTGGAATATGCGGATACCTCATCGAATTCCCCGTGAAGGTAGCGGGCCAGGTCTGTCGCATGGCAACCGCCGGTTATCATGGCACCGCCGGCAAATTCCCTGCGCCGCAGCCAATTGTAACTGGAGAAGCTAGGCTTGATACCATGCCAATAATCCATCTCGGTGTAGTAGACATCTCCTATGGCCGAGGCGCCTAGAAGGTTCTTTAAATTCACGACTAAGGGATGCCAGCGCAGCACAAAACTGACAACACTTTTTCGTTGAGAACGCGCGGCGGCGTCGCGCAACGCACCTAGCTCCTCGCGGTTAATGCCCGCAGGCTTTTCTAGGATCACATGCTTGCCCGCGTTGAACGCGAGTATAGCCTCGCTGGCGTGCAGAAAGTTGGGCATGCACTCGGAGACGATATCCACGGTTTGATCTTCGAGCAGGTCTTCATAATGATCATAAATGCGAATAGGAGCCCCGTCTTTGCCCGCTGAAGCCCACTCTTTCGCGAGCTTTTCCGAGCTGGAGCGAGACCGGGAACAGATAGCCGCCAAGCGCAGCCTTGGATTGGCGAGAATCGCTGCGGCATGCTGGTTGGCAACCTGTCCCGCGCCTCGTATTCCTACTCCTAGTATTCCTTCATGATCCATCTGAAATCCTCCGCTTAGCCGATTTCGAGGCTTTTGTATATTTCCAAGGCGTAGGCGCCGAATTGAGGTTGTACCCTGACTTCCTGAAGACGGGGCCTGGGCAATTTTATATCCAGCGATTCGATCATTCTGGATGGCCGGGCCGAGAGCACAATCACCCTATCCGATAAAAAGACCGCTTCGTTGATGCCATGGGTAACAAAAAGAATCGTCTTGCCTGTTTCCTGCCAGATGCGTAAAAGCTCGATATTCAGCCTTTCTCTGGTTATCGCGTCCAAGGCGCCGAAAGGCTCGTCCATCAATAAAAGCTTGGGATCGTGGACAAGGGCTCGGGCTATGGAAACGCGCTGTTGCATGCCTCCAGAGAGTTCACCGGGATACCTATCTTCGAAGCCCTCCAAGCCTACGAGGGCAAGGAGATAGCGAGCCCGTTCCTCCATGGCTCTTCGATCCTTCTTCAGGATTTCGATTGGCAGAAGGACGTTGTCTACCACCTTTCTCCAATGGAGGAGCAGGGGTTTTTGGAACACAAATCCGACTTCCCGAGTAATATCGAAGTCTTCTTTATCTACGAGTATTTCTCCCGAGGATTTAGGCAACAGCCCCGCGATAATTTTAAGAAGCGTGGTTTTTCCACAGCCTGAAGGCCCCACGATCGAGACGAATTCCTTTGGAAAGACATCGAAGGTAACGTCGCCGAGGGCTTTCAGCTCGGTGCCGCCTGTTGTGTAGGTTTTTTTTACATTTTTGAGAGAAAGCAAAGGCTTACTTTCGTCGCGCATCTCTAGCCACCACCTTGACTTCTAATAAGAATCAGAAAGTCGAAATATGCGGGCGTGGCTGGTTATCCCAGCCACGCCCGCGCCAAATCACAGATTCGGCGTTGCTACTCAGAAGCTAAACTTGAACGGAGGGCTGGGAAGGAATTCCGGAGAATAATAGTATGTGGGATCCGGATTCATGGCCAAGCCTTTTTCCTTTACGATGTTGATCGTATCCTGCATTCTCGATGGATCGATATAACCGATGCCGAAGTTCTTGTAGCGATCGGTCTTGAAGAATTCCTTCACCGCGGTCAAATTGGCGATAAAATCGTCGGTGTTGATCGGGTGATACTTCGAGAGAATGGAAATCGCTTCGGGAATGTTGTTGAGTGTATATTGCCAGGCCCTGTAAGATACCTTGAGGAACTTGCGCAGGGTTTCGGGGTTGCTCTTCATGAAGTCCGCGTTGGCGATGTAACTATGGGCATAGGCGTTAAATCCATAGTCTGCCCATATGATCGAGCCAAGTTGATCCGCCGGAACCGCTTTTTCCATAAAGGGCTTGCCGGTGAAAAGCTCGAATACCACATCGGCCTGCCTGGATCCCAAGGCGGCCGGTTTTGCCGTCGGTTCGATATTGATGAACTTCACGTCGGTGGCGTTGAGGCCGATGAGCTTGGCGAAAGCCGGCCACATAACCTTATGCCCGTCCGATGCCGGTACGGCTACTGTTTTTCCCTTAAGGTCCTGGGCGGTCTTGATGCCGGAATCCTTCCAGAAGAACATGCAGTTGGGGTGCTTGTCGAAGATGATGCCTACGATCTTCACGTTGGCGCCTTTCGCCCTAGCCTCGATGGGAACCGGGGCGTCGGAAATGCCGATATGAGCCTTGCCGGCATCCACCATCTGCACGGTGAATCCCGAGCCCTGGCCTATCATGACATTCACATCCAGACCTTCTTCCTTGAACCAACCTTTTTCCATTGCGACATAGTAGGGAGCATGGTCGCCGGAGATCTTCCAGTTCAGCTGAAAGTTAACCTTTGTTGCCTGTGCCGAAATCCCTGCTAGAACCAGCAGCGTGAGCGCGACTGTGGCGATGATCCTTTTTCGCATCAGAGAACCTCCTGTTCGAGAGACTATGAAATTTAGCAGGAGCGCCAAGGCGATCCTGCATTAAGCGCTAAGATCAATTGTCATCCCTGCCCCTGAACTGCCAGGGCATGCAGAGCCTCTCAAGCCCCGATACGATGCCAAACAACGCGACGCCGAATAGGGACACGAGCATGAGACCGGCGAAAATGGGTGGGGAATCCATGGTGTATTGGGAATTGATGATTATGTACCCCAAGCCCTTGTCGGAAGCGACAAACTCCCCGACTATCGCTCCGACGACGCACATCGTCGAGCTGATTTTTAACCCAGTGAAAATATAGGGGAGCGAATTGGGCAACCTGAGCTTCAAGAATATTTGCAGTTTAGTTCCGTTAAGATACTTTACCAGGTCCAACAGGTCATCCTCTATTTCGAACAGCCCCACAGTGGTATTTATCACCACGGGGAAAAAGGAAACGAGGAAGGCGATCAGTATGTTCGTCTTCAGGCCATAACCGAACCAGAGCACGAGTAGCGGGGCTATCGCCACGATAGGCAAAGAATTCAAGAACACAAACGCCGGCATTATGATTCTCTTTATTGTCGCGTTCCATGCCAGGCCAATCGCGATGGAAATGCCGAGTATGGAGGTTACGATAAAGGAAATCACCAGTTCCTTCAGCGTGATGCGGATATGGACGATCCAGCTGTAGTTCGCGTCGGGTTGGGGAAGGAAAAGGTGCTCGAGGGCCACGATAGGAGAGGGGAGAATATATTCTTTAACCTTGAATATCCTGACGCATAATTCCCAGATCACGAGCAT
>CAZHSK010000141.1:0-4182 GCA_964535235.1 uncultured Treponema sp.
CTTCGTAAGCTCTGCATTCCGCATCCAGATCCTTGGCCATTCCATCGAGGATATGAACATTCTCACGCTTGATATCTATATGGGAAAAGAAATTGTCCCACATAAACCTATGGTAGCTCTGGGGGTGATTCGAATCCAAACCCACATATTCATCCATGTTGTAAGTAACTACGTTTTTGAACGATACAAGTCCACTGCGATGCATTTCGATAAGCTTCTTGTACATACCCAAGGGCGTAGAGCCTGTTGGAAGGCCGAGCACAAAGGGCTTACTCTTGGGGGCGCTATTGATTCTCTGCGCTACATGGCTGGCCGCCCATGCGGCCACATCGCGGCTGTGGGACTGGATGATCACACGCATCCTGATTCTCCTCTCAAGGTCCATTATGACATGAGGTGAGGGAGGCTCAGGTTCTATATACGAACTGGCCTCGCACCATGCTCATTATGATGGTGAAATCCTCAGACAGTAAAGCAAGATCTGCAAAAAAACCGGGACTGATCTCACCAAGTCTCTGAAACTTGAGGATTCGAGCGGGATTGGATGCGGCCATCTTAACGGCAATTTCTAAACTTATTCCAAACTCAACTAGGTTTTTCAAACCCTCCACCATGGTAAGAGAACTGCCGGCGATAACCTTGTCCGAAGCACGGAGAAAAAGGCCTCCTTCCAGCAGGACTTTCTCCCGGTTGGCGAAGAAGGGTCCGTGTTTCTGCTCGGTAGGTTTAAGGGCGTCGGTAACCAGGACTATATTGGTATGCGGCTTGTCCCTCACAAGAAGCCTGATTAAATCGGGATGGACGTGTTTGCCGTCGGCGATTATCTCGCAGCTAAGGTCGGGCTGGATCAGTATCGCCCCCACGGCATTGGGGTTTCTGTGGTCGAGCCTAGACATGGCGTTGAAGAAATGGGTGGAGTGGCGAATACCTGCCTGCATTCCCTCGATCATGTTTTCATAGCTTGCATCGGTATGTCCTGCCTGGAGAACGATGCCGGTCTTGGCACAATAGAGGGCGAGTTCCCTCATGCCCTTGAGCTCGGGCGCTACGGTCATGTTGACGATGTGGCCTTCGCTTGCCTCGTAAAGTCTATGCATGAGTTCCAGGTCTACAGGCTTGGTAAATTCCGACCTCTGCACCCCCAGTCTGGCCGGGGAAATAAAGGGGCCTTCCAAGTGTATCCCTGCCACTCTAGCTCCCTGCTCCAGTCCAATGGCGGCGATGATGGCACGAATGGAGGCTGTCATGTCCGATTCAGACATGGGGTAGATGGTGGGGCAAAAGGTAGAAACACCATAGGCCGCCAGGGCCTTGGACATGGATAGGATGGAATCGGTGGAAAGATCCTCGGTTCCATAGCCGGCAAAACCGTGGATGTGGGTATCGATGAGCCCAGGCAGCAAATAGGCGCCCTTGGCGTCGATCAGGCTATCCTGGGTTGAAAACTGCTTCTGCCTGAAGCGCCGCTCGGAGAAGATATCGACAATAACGTCGTCTTCTACCAATACGGCGCTTTCGGGCATAAGCGCGTAGCCAGCCACTACCGTGGCGTTGTGTATGCAGGTCTGAGGCATTCGCCTTCTCCTACATTATCAGTTGCCGCTCCCCTGGGCAGGCTCGGCCTGTCCGCTTGCAGGAGGCTGAGCGGCGGGGGGTTCCGTGGCTGAGGGCTGAGCAGCCGGGGCTTCGGGCTGGGGAGCAGAGGTACCTTCGGCTGGTGCTTCGGATTGGGGAGCAGCAGCTTCCTCGGCCGGCGGTGGGTTGAGGGCAGCTTCCCATTCAGCTTCGATTTCATCTAAAAGTCCGAAGATTTCGTGACCCTCGGGATAGGATTTGGAAAAGTACTCCCGAGCTGCCTGGAGATTGGACTTAGCCAACTGGAGATCCTCGGGGCTCATGGCTATTTCCGACTGCAGCATTGCCTTGTAAAAATAGAAGGAAGCCATAGATCCATCGGCCCCACCCTTTGCTATAGCCCTTTCAAGATATCTGAATCCCGAGTCGGGATCGTTGGCCGAGAGCCAGGTGGAGAGAAGGGATCTGACTACCTCAGGATCCCCGCCGAAAGTTTCTGTAACCTTGTCGGCGGCTGTGTCGGCGCCTTCCGGATCTCCCAGCTGCACAGCAATCAGGTGCCGTATGAGACCGGGGGTGTAATCATTCGGAAAGCTGAGCTCCAGCCCGTCGATATAGGGTGTGAGCCTTTCCTTGTCCAGAGCGGCCAGTCCTGCCTTAATGGCAACGATATAGCCGTCGTTCAGCTCGCCATCATCGGCAGCCGAGGCAATAACCTTGTCGGCCAAGGCATAAACATCGTCATAGCGGCCTGAAGCGTAATAGACATCGGCCATTCTCACCCTGAGACTGTTGCTCTCAGGAGCTAATTCCAGGGCTTTGGACAGGACCTTCTCGGCCCCATCGAATCGCTGAAGCGCAATAAGCATACCTGAATGCTTGTCCAGGCTGTCTGCAGAATAGAGATCATAGGCCAAGGCCCTGTCAAAGCTCTCTACACCCCGTACCAGGATTTCTTCGTCAGCCATGAGCCACTGTCCCTGATAGTTTTCCCATACCGTGTGGTAATACTTGCCCAACATGAAGGAAAGCACAGGAGGAATGGCCTCGCCTCGCTCTTCCAGGGAATCGGAAATTTGGGCAGGGTTGAATTCGACGGGGTCTCCCGTTTCAGGAGTGCCAAAACGGAGCATTTCGAGATTTTCACCCTCCGGAAGGTCTACAAAACCAAAGAGGAGGTGCATGGTGTTTTGAGCCCAGCCATCCAGGGCAAGCCGTACTTTTTCCGCGAATATGAAAGGGTTTGTGTTATTGGGATCGAGCTCGGCCAAGGCAGACCAGGCGCTCTTCCACTGGCCCTGGGCAGCCATGCGCTCCACCTTGCCCAATATCTCCTTGTCCAGATCCGAAGCATCTCCATAGAGTACATCGAAGCCGGGCTCGCCAGCGCTCGCAGCAGGCGAGGGGGTGACGGGGGCGGCTGCTTCGGAAGCCGGGGCTACTTGGGAAGCCGGGGCTTCCTCGGCGGCTGGGCTTTCCTCCACCCATTCTGTGGAAGCCGAAACGGCATCGGATTCGGTGGCTGGAGCCGATTCAGCCACAGGCTGAGCCTGTTCGGCTGAGCCGGAACTCTGGGCGAAAAGCGGGGCAGCGGGCAAAAGCAGGGCTACCGCCACAGCAAGGCTTAATAGCAGATACGATTTTTTTGAACGGATGCGCATCAATACTCCTTTAATTCCATTCTTCCACCGGAGGAGGCGGAACCGGGAAATCCTAATATACTACCGAGACAGGGGCAAGGCATACAGGCTATTGAACAAAGATATCGAGCCTCTGTATCATGCCCCGGCGCTAAAAAGCCATAGATCGGCGCTAAAAGAGATTGATCATGCATCCAGCTTTGTGGAACAGCACCCTCATGCGGCGCTTCAGTGTCCTGGATAGAATTTACACAAGCATAGAAACCACCCAGGCTGAATTCAAAAAGGCTTCCGCGGACGCAGGCAACCCCATCGCCTGCCCTGAACGCTGCGGCACCTGCTGCATCCACTTCATACCCGATGTCACGCCTCTGGAAGCCGAAAGACTGGCGCTCTACCTGTTAGTAGAAAAGCCTGAGCTCATACAGCATTTTCTGGCAAGGGCTGATGTAGCCGCACAGAGCAAGGCGGAGGAAAAGCTGAGTCAGGCCTGCCCCTTCTGGAACCCCGATAAACCAGGAGAAAACTGCATGGTGTATCCAGCCCGGGCTCTGGTGTGCAGACTTTTTGGTTACTGTGCCGTGACCGACAAGGTGGGCAATCCCAGCTTTGCCCTCTGCGACATGATGCCTTCGCTCGAAGGGAGTAAGACAAGAATTTTCACGGGACAACAAACCTTGGTTTCACTCTTTGGCAGACGTCCGCCCCTCATGGACGAATTCTCCCGGGAAATACTCGCCCTGGATCCCACAGGTTCCGGACTGAGGCGCTCGATCTACGAAGCCCTGCCTGAAGCTCTCGCCAGAGTAGGCCTGTTGTTGCGCTTGGCCGAGGAGTCTGACAACCCACAAAGCGCATCCAACCCCGACGACTTTCCCATCGCCAGCTAGGCCATGCATTGTCGAAGCGACGAGCCTAGGTTATTCTAAAAATCAGGCCGAAACCTCATGAAAAAATACCTAGTGCT
>CAZHSK010000142.1:0-1424 GCA_964535235.1 uncultured Treponema sp.
ACGTTTCGAATCACGAAACGCCCTGAGCTCGTCGAGGGTCATCCTTGCCATAGCTCCTCTCCTTCTTCTTCCTGCGATCGCACATATTTCTTGAGCAGAACAAGGCTGGAAACCTCCTCGAGATTTCCCAGCGCCTCGACCAGCTCGCTCTTCCGAATCAAATACGAATAAGCTTCCCGGTTCCTCTGAATACGCATTTCCTCCGGGCCGGGCATGCACAGGACTGTCACCATCATGCCGGCCAGGTCGCCCAGGGGCGGACAGTCCAGATTGCGCGTATTAAAGCGAAAGGCCAGCCTTGTGCCCTTCCCCTTTTCAGACTCGATTTTCAGGCTTTCTCCAACCTGCTCGAGCGCCTGCTTTAGAAAGGGAAGCCCTAGGCCTACCTTCCTGCCCGGATGCTTGACCCCGTCGGTGACAAAGGGATCCAGGGCTCTCGCCGCCTGGGCCGCATCCATGCCCTTTCCATCATCCACCACTACAAAACCGATGCCATTTCTATCCTCGTCTATGACGATATCGACCAGGCTCGCGCCAGCCTCACAGGAATTCTGGACGATGTCGATGACGAAATCGACTATTTCGTAGTGCATCCCGATTCTACCGCCCAGCCTCAAGGCAAAGCGGCGATTCTATAGCTGGCGGTACTTTGCGATAATATCCGGCAGCTGATCCTTATTGACCTTGCCGTAGACTTCATCGCCCATTTGAAGCACCGGAGCAAGACCACAGCAGCCCAGGCAGCGTACCTCGTCGATGCTGAAAAGCCCGTCGTCGCTCACTTCATTGCCCGCAATGCCCAGAATGGACCTGGCTTCTTCAACCAGATCCTTGCCACCCTTGAGGTAGCAGGCTGTACCCATGCATATGGCCATCCGGTGCTTGCCCGGCTTGGAAGTCTTGAACAGGTGATAGAAAGTAACAACCCCATAAATCTTGGCCAGGGGAAGTCCTACCATTCTAGAGAGCTTTTCGGCGGCCTGGCGGGGGATAAAGCCGAATTCGCCCTGAATTTTATGAAGCATCATGATGAGTCCACCGGGTTTCTTCCCCCACTCATCGATGAAGCTGATCAATTCCTTCGAGAACTCAATGTTGGCAGCCGACATGGGATAACCTCCGCGAAGATATAAAAGCCCATATATTTAAATATATGTATATCGATATTTATATAGTGACATTATAGACCCGCTATAAATTTCTGACAAGGCCCGGGAGTTAGGAAGCACGACCAAAGCGCGCAGGATGACGCGGACTGAAAATAACAGTATTATTGCGGGAAACTATCTGAGAAATTCAATGCCAATTGGACTTTGATAGTCCAGGGAGTGAAGATGCAGGTACCGGAAAAGGAAGAATCGCTGGTCTTCTCGCTCAATGCCAAGGGTATCGCTCTCACCCAGGCAGGCAAGTTTAAGGAAGCC
>CAZHSK010000142.1:1434-4179 GCA_964535235.1 uncultured Treponema sp.
GCCGCGGCTTTTGACAAAGCCATCGAAACCGATCCAAAGCTGGCCGGTCTTTATTTCAACAGGGCCGAGGCGCGACGGCTCTCGGGTGACACTAAGGCTGCCAGAGCCGATCTTGAGCAGGCCCTCGGCATTGCGCCCAAGGATCCAGAATTCCTCCATGCCCTGGGCTTGGTGAGCTACGAAGAAGAGGATTTCGCTGCGGCAACAGAATTCTACCGGCGCGCGCTGGAAGCCGACCCCGGCCTGGCCAAGGCCTGGAACGATCTGGGGGTGGTTAATTTCCGCAAAGGCGCCTTCACCGAGGCAAGAACATGCTTCGAAAAAGCGGTGGCCGAGGATAAGAGTATGGCCGAGGCCTGGTTCAATCTGGCCGACACCTATGATGAACTGGGGCTCAAGGCGCAGAGGCGTACAGCCCTCGAGGAACTCAAACGGCATGAACAGCGGTGAGAGGATAGGCGCCTATATCCTGGAGCGTCAGCTTGGCAGGGGAGTTAGCGCTTCTACCTGGCTGGCTAGGCCTGCCGAAGAATCCGAATACCAGAGCCTGGTTCTCAAAATCCTGGATTTAAGCGAAACCTCCTCCTGGAACGCCGTGGACATATTCAAGCGTGAGGCGAAGGCGCTGGAAGCCCTCTCGCATCCCGGTATACCAGCTTACCTGGACTCTTTCGAAACCGAAGCCGGCTCATCCCTTAAGCTCGTGCTGGCCATGGAGTATATCCAAGGCCAGGATCTGGAGCGGATTGTTCGCTCTGGGAAAAAGTATTCCGAAGCCGAGGTTGAACGCATTCTGGCCTGCCTGGCCGATATTCTGGCATACCTGGGCGACCTGAGGCCTCCGATAGTCCACAGGGACGTAAATCCCCGGAACATCATCATGCGACCCGATGCATCGGTAGCCTTGGTGGACTTCTCCGGGGCACAGGATGCCGTGCACAGCGCCCTTTTCCCCGGCGCCACTTTAGTGGGCACAGCCGGCTATATACCGCTTGAGCAGGTGGCAGGCAAAGCCACCCACCGGTCCGATCTCTATGGAGCCGCAGCCACCGCAGTATTCCTGCTTACAGGCCGCAATCCGGCCGAACTGCCCACTCGGGGCCTTAGAATGGATCTGAGCGGCATTGTGGAACTTTCGCCCCGGCTTCAAAGCGTCTTCAATTCATGGCTTTCCCCCGATGTGGCCGACAGAAAGCTCTCCGCAACCCAGGCAGCTGCCATTCTCAGGGGCGAGACCTCTCCCCTGCCGCGCAGCGAGGATCTGGGGCAAAGCCTCTCTGCCCTTTTGCAAAAGGCAAATCGGGCTATCGAACCCGAGGCAGACACCCCCTACCCCGAGAATCTTCCTATGGGGAGCAAGGTTAAAATAGAAGAAACCCTCTCGGGCCTCTCCATCGAATTTCCCAGCCTGGGCATAGGAGGAGCCAGTCTTCGCGGTCTACCATTTGTCATATTCTGGATAGGATTCATATCCTTCTGGACCTTCATGGTCCTGCGGATGCGAGCACCACTGTTCTTCCCCGCTTTCAGCATACCCTTCTGGGCTGTGGGCTTTATCATGGCCAAAACTGTATTCAGCCCCATGATCACCAAGAAAACCTTGTGGCTGAGCCCCGATGGTCTTGTAGTGAGAAGCTCCACCTTGGGCATAGAAAAAAGCATAGCCTGGCCCCTGGGCGAAATAGGCTCCCTGCGCATCGCCTCCGCTAAATTCCAGTACAGCCATACTCTAGCCAAGGAACTGGTCATTGAAACTGGCACGAAGCAGCTCCACATTGGAACCGGCTTGAGTGAGCGCGAGCTTCGTTATCTGGAGAGGAGACTCAAGGATACCATTAAAAAGGCTCGAGATCGGGATAACGAATAAGCCAAAGCACTCAGGCGCACGATTGCAGAAAAAACCTCATTTACGCAAGAATTTTTAGCTTTTCGCTTTATTAGGAAAGCTTCGGTATTCTATAATCGCCCTGTGGGCGGGACCGCAGCCCTCCTCGATCACATCCGAGCGGCCAAGGAGAAAATGATGAAAAGCTTACGCATTCTCATTCTGGCAGTACTCATTGCCGCGCTAGGCATGCCGGCTGTCGCTCAAGCGGCCCCCAAAGCGGCCGGCGCGAATCTCACCATCGGCCTCGTCTTGGTCGGCCCCTACAATGACCGCGGCTGGAGCCAGGCTAATTACGACGGCATGCAATATGTCCTGGCCAAGGTACCGGGCACCAAGCTCGTCTACATCGACAAGGCTAACTCGGCCGACAGGCCGGGCACCACGGTGTCACAACTGGCCGAAAGCCTGGTCGCCCAGGGCGCCAAACTCGTCTGCTTCTCGTCCGACGACATGATGGACGAAGCGGTCAAATTCGCCGCCGCTCATCCCGACATTTTCGTCATCATGACCACCGGCGATCAGCAGTGGAAAGATGGCAAGGCCTACAAGCCTATGGCCAACATGATCAACATCATGGGCAAGATGGAATACATGAAAATGGTGGCCGGCGTCGCCGCCGCCATGACCACCAAGACCGGCCAGATCGGCTTTCTCGGCCCCCTCATCAACGATGAGACCAGGCGCTTGGCCGCCTCCGCCTACCTCGGCGCCAAGTACGCCTGGGTCAACTATCTCAAGAAAGATCCCGCCCAGCTCAAGTTTCGCGTCACCTGGATCGGTTTCTGGTTCAATATCCCCGGCGTCACCGCCGACCCCACCCAGGTAGCCGACGAGTTCTTCAACTCGGGCTGCGACGT
>CAZHSK010000143.1:0-4174 GCA_964535235.1 uncultured Treponema sp.
GGAGGTCCCTAACTTCAATAGTGCCGCCAAAATTCTCGTATAGGGCTCCGCGCATTCATTTCCTCCTGATTTAGGCTATTTATACCGCAACTTTTTCTGCCACGAAAGGCCTGGACGAGGTTCTGCGATATTCAAAGCCATCGGGGGTGGGCCGCGCTTAACCAGTTGCCAATCTCGTGAAAAGAAAGGCAGTTTCTGATATACTATTCGCAATCAGGCATCGGATATCTCTCGGGCATGAAAACAAGGAGCGCTGAGTATGGATAAACGCGCTGCGCGCAAAAAAGCATTAACCTCAAGACATCCTGGGATCCTGTTTTTCCTCGTTATCCTGTCCTTATTCCTACCCGGCTGCGCGGCAGCGCAAAGCAAGGCCACAACAGGGCAAATTGAGCAGGCAAGCAAAAAAGCCAGTGTGGTAACGGCACCCAGCGCCCTTTCCGGTAGCCGCCCCATGATCACCGAAGAGATCGAACCCTACTCGGGCGACCAAAGCACCCTGGTCGTTTATTTTTCCCAAGGCGAGGCCGGCCGCTGGGTAGCCGAAGACCTCATGTGGATATTCGGGGCCGATATCGAGGCCATCGATGAAGTAAAAGCCCGCAGGACGAATTTTATCGGCTTTATGTATGCCGGTTTTCAATCCACCTTTAAAATTCCCAGCCGAATTAAAGAATCACAATTAGACCCCTCAGACTATGATCGAGTTTTTGTGCTTAGCCCTATCTGGTCCTGGAGCCTTTCGCCGCCGGTCCACGCCTGGCTCAAAGCACATAAAGGCACGCTCCCTAAAACAGCATTTATCACCGTTTCAGGCGACACGAAACCCGACAAGGTGGTCGCGGCAATGGCCAAGTCCTCGGGCACAACCCCCACGGCATCGGCGGGATTCGCGGAACGTCACTTTCAGCCCCAAAACAGGGCTTCCTACCTCGAGGTACTACGCTCGGTCGTAGACCCTATGCGCTAATGGAGATCTCATGAAGCACGAATTTGGACACGAACCAACCACAGGCCCCGCGCCAAGACCTGCCCCCGCATCCATACCCGCCGCCGAACCCAAACTAGACCCCGCAACTGAACCAGCCCCCACGCCTGCCCCCTTGCTCAACTGTGAAACCGTAAAAAAGCTCTGGTCCAAGACCTACAACACCAGCGGCAAACCCGACTGGTCCCACATCTATCCATACTATCGCCCGGACATCGTCGTCCAGGACTCCATCCAGCGCATCGAAGGAATCGACGAGTTCATAGCACTCTGCGAACGCCTCACCGAGCGCTGCGAAGAACTGTCCATGGACATTCATTCCATAGCCCAGGAAGGCAACACGATCCACATGGAGTGGACTATGACCATGCGGTTCAAAAAATATCCAAGCACGCCGGTGTACGGGGCCACGGTCCTGCGCCTCCACGATGACGGGCGTATCGCCAGCCAGCGTGACTACTACGACCTCTGGGGCGATATCTTCAACGGCATTCCAAAATTCAAGCCTATGTACCGCAACTTCATGCGCAAGAAATTTGGCTAATAGCGGCTTTTGCAAAAATCAGACGAGTTTTGCAAA
The DNA here is from genome assembly GCA_964535235.1 of uncultured Treponema sp. Classification (GTDB taxonomy): domain Bacteria; phylum Spirochaetota; class Spirochaetia; order Treponematales; family Rectinemataceae; genus UBA2256. The sequence continues at coordinate 1,569 of CAZHSK010000143.1, forward strand.
AGCTACCTTTGAGATGCGTACGTCTCGTCAATTTTCATGCTTTTAGCATAAAAATTGACGAAACTACAAAGCCATCGTTGCCCAACAGACTTCCCCGAACCTGCTTGAATACGCTAAATAGGCGGATTATGATGCTTGCCGATAGTCGTCTCCAAAGGGAGTTCCCACTATGGCACTAGCTTTGATTCTCTTCGCCCTAACCTACGCCGGCCTGCTGTTTTTTTCAAAATTCCGCGCCTACATAGCGCTTGCTTCGGCAAGTTTATTCGTAATCCTCGGAATCCTGCCGGCCGGGAAAATAATCGAAGCCGTGGACTGGAACGTGATCATGATGATCACCGGCACCATGGGCGTGGTTTCCCTTTTCATCAATTCCCGCATGCCCTCCCTTCTGGCCGACCTCATCATAGACAAAATGCCCAATGTAAAATGGGCAGTAATATCCCTCGCCCTCTTCGCGGGCGTCATTTCCGCCTTCGTGGACAATGTGGCGACCGTGCTTATGGTGGCCCCCGTGGCGGTGACCATATCGCGTAAGCTCAAGATTTCCCCGGTGAACGCCATCATCGCGATCGCGATCTCATCTAACCTTCAGGGAGCCGCCACCCTCGTGGGTGACACAACCTCCATCCTTTTGGGTGGCCACGCGGGCATGAATTTCCTGGATTTCTTCGTCTATCGGGGAAGGCTCGGCATGTTCTGGGTTGTCCAAGTAGGAGCCCTCGTATCTATGTTCGTTCTACTGGCCTTATTCCGCAAGGATAAGGATGCAGTGGAGTGTGACGAGCGCACCGTGGTAGAGGACTATATGCCCACAGCCCTCATGCTGGGTACAGTTCTCCTCCTCATTCTGGCATCCCTTCTTCCCAAAGACTGGATGGCCCCCTGGGTGGCCGAACATATCAACGGCCTCATTTGCATGGGTCTCATGGCTGTCGGCTTTATCTATAACATCGTTAAAACGAAAAGCCCCCGGATCGTGCTGGAGATCATCAAGGAAATTGACTATTTCACCCTATTGCTATTAGCCGGGCTCTTTATCGTCATCGCCGGTATCACTGAGGCGGGCGTTGTGGATGCCATAAGCGCCCTCTTCGTCAGGGTGAGCGGTAACAATGTCTTCATTATTTACACCCTTATCGTATGGGTTTCCGTATTGCTCTCGGCATTTATAGACAATATTCCCTACGTCGCCACCATGCTGCCCGTTGCCTCGGGCATAGCGGCCCAGCTAGGGATAGACCCAACCCTCATCTATTTCGGGCTCCTCGTGGGCGCTACCCTGGGAGGCAACCTTACCCCTATAGGCGCCTCGGCCAACATCGCCGGGCTGGGTATCCTGCGCAAGGAAGGCTACGAAGTGAAAGCCGGTTATTTTATGAAAATTTCCGTGCCCTTCACTCTGGCAGCGGTAACCTCGGGCTACATTCTGGTGTGGCTAATTTGGGCTTAACAGCATAGTATGCCGCATAGCGGTCTTGGTTAAAGTTGTATCGGTGCTTTAATGCTTCTTTTTACCTGGTGTCGGTGAAGCCCCTTGCGCCGCCCCACTGGATAACGAGCCTCCTTGGTTAGAAGCCGGGCCTTGTCCGGAACCTGCCTCCAACCCGGCTTTTGAGCCAGAACCTTGACTAGCGCCGCCAGAACCCGTTGCAGAATCGCTTTGGTTGGCGGAGTTTCCACTAGCCTTGGATTTTTCTTTCGGCTGCGAAGGTTTCTTGTCTGCGTTTTCACGCACTCCGACCTTTCCCAGGGTCGAAACCGCCATTTCGGCTGTTTCGCCTCCCTTTATTCTCTCTGCTATATCGACCATCGCTGAATCGAATTTTCGCTCAGCAAGTTCGCTTGTGATAAGATACTTTGCCAGAGTCAGTCTAGAGTTTTCCGAAAGCCCGTAGGCCGCCTTGGCCGATGCCGCGGCTCCCAGCGCGGAAAACGCTCTTGAAAGAGTGGGCTGCTGCCTTCCCTTGGGACCTGCCTTGGCTACTGCCGCGTTCAAGGCTGCTTCCATTTCGCCTGCGCCAATACCGGCGCGTAAAAGCAATAACGCCTTTGCCACAGCCTGAGTCGCGTCCTTTTCCCTGGCGGGCAAAAGATTTCGCGCCTGGAGGCTCCTGACAGTCTGCCGAATATGCTCCATATCCGTTCTGATGCCCGCTTGGAGAACCGAGGCCGGAACGCTCTTTTTCGCTCCTTCTTCCAGCCGCGAAAGCAGAAGATCCTCCGAAAGGGAAAGCTGCCTCAGTTCCTCTGCCGCAGCCCGTATTTCCGGCTCCAGACCTCCATAGGATTCCTTTGTGGAAGAATTGGCCAGCCAGCTATCCACATCGTGAGCAAACACGAGTTGTGGAAATAAGAAGACAGCGATAAAACCCGTCAAAATGAGAAAAGTAGTCATCAGCCGCTTCTTCTTCATTATCTTTTTCTCCAACGTTATAATCGCAAAAGACTGCTAGCTCCGCCGAATCCGTCATCGACACTCAGCGGAACATTGGGATCCAGCACCCAATTCTCACCATCCAGCACAAAATTATACACATAGAAGTTGCCCTTGGGTAAACGCAATTCGATTTCCCAGGAGTCCGAAGCGCCAACGCGCTTCAAAG
>CAZHSK010000144.1:0-4162 GCA_964535235.1 uncultured Treponema sp.
TCGTGCGCGACCCCATGGAAGTTCTCAAGGTGGGGGATGTGAAGGAATTCACCATCATTAGCCTGGACCTCACGCGAAAACGCATTGGGCTTTCGCTCAAACAGGGCTCGGTCGGCCAGCAGCAAGGCAATAAGCCGCAGGCAGCCCAGCATCCAGTTCGACCTGCAGAACGTCCGCAGGCCAAAATTCGGCTCAAACCGAAGGATGCCCCTAGTCCTGTCCCAGAGCGTAGTACCCAGACGCCTCGCGGCCCGGAACAAAGAGCCCCTGAACGGAGGGGGCAGGAACCTAATACCCGTCCCCGACAGAATCGGGAGGACGACGGTATGACCTACAACCCCTTCGCAGATTTCTTCAAGAAATCCTGAAAGGGGGCGCGGCGAAGAAAGAACCTTAGCGCCAAGCTTGCTATTGCCCTGAATTCTTGGTATTGTTGTTATGCCCCGTTGATGTGTTCGGAGCCGGACCCATCGCCGCACCCCCCAACCCCGCGGCGACCCAACCCCCGGTCTTCGACATGGCAATGGGGCTTTTTTATGTCAGCACAAGCGGGAAATACTAGTCGCCGGCTCCGTACAACGCACACATCACCGCGCACACCTCGGCAATAATACCCCTCATGGTGCGAATTCAACCTCTCAAGCCCTCCTATCGCCCTTTTAACAGTTTCTTGTCTTATTGGCTAAAACATAGAGTAGAATGAATCATAGAAGATTCCATATATATGTATAGGAGGCATTCATGAAGCGAATAGCCAAGGCACTTGCTCTTGCTCTATTGGCCATCGTCGTCGCCGGTCCTTCCCTTTCAGCCCAGGCGCTGGAAAAGGAACTGGTGGTGTACAGCACAATCTTCGCCGAATACGCGGACAAGATGAAGGCGGAGTTCGAGAAACTCTATCCTGGCGTCAAGGTTCACATCATCAATCCGGGCGGGACCGAAGCCATGATCAAGAAGCTGGAAGCCGAGAAAGGCAATCCCCAGGCCGATGTCATGCACTCCGGCGATTCAGCCAACTACCTCTTTGCCAAACGTCAGGGACTTCTGCAGCCCTACGCGCCTAACGTGCCCAATTTCCAACCCTCCATCCAGGTCGGTACCAGCAAGCTGGCGCTCTCGGACAGCGAAAACTACTATCATGTCTTCAACATGATGTTCACCGGCATCATGTACAACGAAGAAGTGGTCAAGGAAAAGAAATTTCCCCTGCCCAAGAACTTCAAGGATCTGGGCGATCCCGTGTACAAGGGCTTTGTCATGTCGGCCAACCCCTTGAAGTCCTCCACCGCCGTCACCAACATCATGGCCACCTACCAGATGTACGGCGATAAGGTCTGGGAAATATGGGATGCCATCAACAAGAACGTTCCCTACTATTCCAACTCCTCGTCCAGTATCTACACCCTGACCGAAAAGGGCGAGTTCGCCTTTACCATCGGCCTCTCCCGCCCCGCCCTGGTTTCCAGGAAGAACGGTAACCCCGTGGACTTTATCTTCCCCGAGGACGGCGCTCAGGTGGCCGACAATGCCATGGGCATCGTGGCCGGAGCCAAGCATCCCAACCTGGCCAAGAAATTCATCGAGTTTATCCTTTCCGACCAGATGCAGAAGTTTGGCGCCGATTACCTCTACATCCCGGTAAAGAAGGGCGTGATCCCCGCCAGCTCCCCCGCCTCCCTCGAGTCGGTGAGCTCCAAGATCAAGACCATTCTTCTGCCGGATTCCTCCTACGAGGCCAAGGCCAACAAGGAAATCCAGGAAAAGTTCGGCGAGTATATCCGCCTGAAGTAAGCTGCTTTTTAAATTTTCAATGCTGGGGCTATTCAGCGAGTGCAATGCTTTCTGAACAGCCCCTTTCTTAATCCCGACACCTCAAGCTCCGGCTAAGGCTTCGGTTTTTTCAACGCTACCGCAAGGAGTATTCATGTCCGATCAGGGAAAACTAGGCAAGATTCCCCTGGAAATCAGCCTCATCTACGGGGCTGCCATTGCCTTTGTCGGCCTTTTTCTGGCCTATCCCATCATCAATCTCATCATTTCGTCGGTTTCGGTCTTTTTCGAAACCGATAGGCCTCTGCCTCCCAGCTTTTTCCCCTATATGCTCAAGGTAACTGGCAACACATTCTGGCTGGCCTTTTTAACTACCTTTTTCAGCATCGCCGTCTCGCTACCCCTGGCGACCCTCCTGGTAAAGTTCAGGGTACGAGGACAGGGCGTCTGGCTAGGCTTTCTCACCATCCCCCTCATCACTCCGGCCTTTATTTCCAGCTTTTCAGTCATCATTCTCCTGGGCCGAACCGGCGTCCTCACCAAGGCGCTCAAACTTGTGGGCATTCAATTTCCGCAAATATACGGCCTTCTCGGCCTTGTCATAACCCAAACCCTGCACACGATTCCCTATTCGCTCCTGGTTATTGCGGGAGGCTTAAGAACCGTCCCTCGTCATATTGAGGAAGCGGCTCAATCCATGGGCACCGGGGTTCTGAAAACCCAGACCAGAATCGTCATTCCCTACATCCTGCCCCACATCCTCATGGCTTCGGTCATGGTCTTCCTCACCTCCATCGGTGATATCGGCGGACCTCTCATCATAGGCGGCAGCTATAAAGTCATTTCCATGGAAATCTATTCCAACTTCGTCTCCTACCTGGGGGACGACAGGATTCCTCTCATATTCTCCACATGGCTTATACTGTTATCCTGCCTGCTCATGGTTGGGGTGAACAAGCTCATGCGGCTTACCAACGTGCGGCACAAGTTCAAGGTGGGGATCATGGAGTACAACATCCCCAAGGCTAGGATCACCGGAACGGTTTTCATAGCCTTCATCACCGTGCTCCTCCTTTTGCCTTACCTCGCCATTCTCATCCAGTCTTTCGCCGTGCGCTGGAACAACACATGGCTCCCTGCGGCCTTTACCCTGAATTTTTACCAGAAGGTGCTCTCGGAGGGCGGCACTATCCTGAAAACCCTCATTCTCCTGGGTGTGGTGACGCCAATTATCGTACTCCTGGGCATTATTTTCGGGGAGATGTATAAAACCAGAGCGCGTTTACGCTGGCTGAGCTACCTCACTCTTCTGCCTTTCATCCTTCCGGGTGTCGTCATCGGCGTCAGCATGATCCAGAGCTTCTCCACCCTGAAAGTACTAGGATTTTCCCTTTCGGGCTCGGTGCTTCTCCTCATAGCCGCCATATCGATCCGGCGCTTGCCAATAGTGTTAAAGCCCATTGAGGCAGGGTTCGCCAAAATCGACCCGGGCCAGGAAGAGGCTGCCCTCAGCCTGGGTGCCTCGGAACTTAAGGCCTTCTTTTCGGTAATATTCCCCCAGATCAAGGTGGCGGTTTTCTCGGCGGTGGTTATCGGTATGGTAAAGGTAGTGACCGAACTGGCATCCTCTCTTATGATCTACCCACCCGGCTGGCGCAACATGTCCCTCTATGTCGCCTATTATGTGGGCGAAGGCTTTATATCCCAGGCTTCGGCCATGGCCGTTCTTCTCATTATCCTGGTAGGTATAGGCACGGCGGCTTCGAATTATCTGTCTAAAAAGGAGAGCATTAAAAATGGTTGATATTCGCATAAATAATCTGACCAAGAAATTCGGCGCCGTCGCCGCCGTGGACAATCTTTCCATAGAAATAGAAAAAGGTGAAATGGTAGCCCTTCTCGGCCCCTCGGGCTGCGGAAAAACCACACTTCTGCGTATGATCGCCGGCTTTGAGACCCCTAGCTCCGGCGATATGTACCTCAAGGACAGGCGGATCAATCAGGTGCCGCCCCAGAACAGGAATATCGGCATCGTATTCCAGGACTATGCTATTTTTCCAACAATGTCAGTCTATGACAATGTCGCCTACGGGCTCACCATCAAGAAAATGCCCAAAGCCGAGATTTATAAAGAGGTAATGGAATACTTGGGTCTCGTCGGTCTTGTAGGTTACGAAAAACGCATGCCCAGCCAACTTTCGGGAGGCCAGCAGCAGCGGGTCGCCTTGGCGAGAGCCCTGATTACCAAGCCCGATGTCTTGCTCCTGGACGAGCCGCTCTCCAACCTGGACGCCGCCCTGCGTCTGCGGATCCGCAAGGAAATTCGTAAAATACAGCAACGGCTAGGAATTACTGCGGTCTTCGTAACCCACGACCAGGAAGAAGCCCTCTC
>CAZHSK010000145.1:0-4145 GCA_964535235.1 uncultured Treponema sp.
GACGGGGAGGCGCTCCGGCGCCTCCCCGTTTTTTTGCCCCGATCAATCGGGACTACCACTATAGCCGTATGGCGGCACAGATATCTCCCTATGTTTTAAGGGAGATTATTCCCTATTTGGAGGGTTTGATGTCGAAGTACATCATCCGACGAGCCCTGAGCCTGATCCCGACGATGTTCATCATTGTCACGCTCAGTTTCTTTCTGGTGCGTTTCGCGCCTGGAGGGCCTTTTTCCAGCGAGAAAAAGGTAACCGAGCAGGTGCTCCAGAATCTTCTCAAGAAGTACCACATGGACGAGCCCCTGGGCAAACAGTATCTGCGCTACCTCGGCGACGTGCTAAGGGGGGATTTTGGCCCTTCGTTCCGCTACAGGGACAGCACGGTCAACCAGCTCATCGCCCAGACCCTGCCCAATTCCATGATGCTCGGCACTATAGCCCTCAGCATGGCGCTTACGGCGGGCATCGCTGTGGGGATACTCTCTGCATTGAAGCAGAATCGGTGGCAAGACTACCTGGCAATGTCCTTTGCGGTAGTAGGCATTTCGATACCCTTGTTCGTCATAGGCCCCCTGCTCCAGCTGATACTGGGGCTCAAGCTGCGATGGCTTCCGATCTCGGGGTGGATTACAAGCCGGGATGGATTGAAGACCCTCATCCTGCCCGCCCTAACCCTATCCTTTCCTTATTTTGCCTATATTGCCCGGCTCTCCCGGGCGAGTATCCTCGAGGTGCTCAGGTCAGACTATGTACGTACTGCCAGAGCTAAAGGTCTTTCCGAAAGGGTCGTGATTGGAAAACATGTGCTCAAGGGCGGCCTCCTCCCCGTCGTATCCTACTTGGGGCCGGCGTTTTCCGGAATCATCACGGGATCTCTGGTTGTCGAATCGGTCTTCGCGATTCCCGGCATCGGCCGTGTTTTCGTTCAGTCGGCGCTCAACAGGGATTACACCCTGATCATGGGCGAAGTGATCATGTATTCGCTTATCCTGGTGACCATGAACTTCGTCGTCGACATTGTGTACGGGTTCCTCGACCCGCGTATTTCGTACAAGTGAGGAGGAGCCGTATATGTCACAGAAATTGAATAGTGCGGTAAACGAATTTAATCAGGAAATGAAGCCTGTATCCCTCTGGGCGGACGCGTGGAAACGCCTGCGGCGCAACAAGATGGCCCTCGTCAGCCTCTGGATCGTGGGATTCTACGCCCTGGTCGCCATCGCCGCGCCCCTTCTGCCTCTCCATGATTATAGAACACAGACTCTCAGCCACACCAATTTGAGGCCATCATTCAAGCCTGCGGGACAGATTGCCCTGGAGGCGGTGGAAGCCCAGGCTATCCTTCTCAAGGAACGGGTGGACGCGGGAGTCGAATCGCTCAAGCCCAATCTCGAGCGGACTCTTCGGGAAGTGGAATCGCTGAAAGCCGCCTTGGATACTGACCCCGCGAGCAAGAATATCTATGTCTTCGGCACCGATTATCTTGGAAGAGATATGCTGGCCAAGACCATCTACGGAGCGAGAATTTCCATGATGGTGGGGCTGATCGGCACGCTCACCGCAGTTCTTGTGGGTGTAATTATCGGAGCGATTTCTGGGTATATAGGCGGCTGGCTGGACAACCTGCTGATGCGCTTTGTCGATATCATGTACGGCCTGCCCTACATGCTCATCGTCATAATTCTGATGGCGCTCTTTAGAAAAGAAGGCCAGAGCTCTATCGTCATCCTCTTCATAGGAATAGCCCTTGTTTCTTGGCTTACCATAGCCCGGGTAGTCCGTGGGCAAATCATCAGCCTCAAAAACTCGGAGTTTGTGGAAGCGGCGCGCTCCATGGGCGCGGGAACGGGAAGGATCATTTTCCGACATCTTCTGCCCAACGCCCTGGGCGTCATCATCATATTTACAAGCCTTTCTTTACCCAGCTTTATCATGAGCGAATCCTTCCTTTCCTTTCTGGGCTTAGGCGTGTCGGCTCCCCTTTCTTCTTGGGGCTCTCTGGTCAGCGAGGGCGCGAATACGATGGAACTCTATCCTTGGCAGCTCCTGGCGCCGGCGATCGAGATGACTATTTTCCTGTTCTGCATGAACTTCCTGGGCGACGGCTTGCGCGATGCCCTGGATCCGCAGAGCAAGAACCGAACCTGAGCAAGGAGCAGCGAAACCATGACCAATGAAGTCATTTTACAGGTCAAAGATCTGAAAACCTATTTTACCGTGGACGAAGGCTTAGTGAAGGCAGTCGACGGTGTAAGTTTCGATCTCCACAAGGGCGAGACTCTGGGCATTGTGGGTGAATCGGGCTCGGGCAAGAGCGTTACGAATCTTTCGATCATCAATCTCATACCCATGCCTCCCGGCAAGATCGCCGGCGGCCAGGTTCATTTTCACGGCAAGGATCTGCTCAAAATGCCCCAGTCCGAGATACGCCAGATACGGGGCAACAAGATTTCGATGATCTTCCAGGATCCGATGACATCCCTCAATCCCTTTCTCAAGGTATCCACGCAGATGGTTGAGACGATCATCCTCCACCAGAAGCTGGATAAGGATGCGGCCAAGCAAAAGGCCATCGAGATGCTCAAGCTCGCGGGCATTCCAGCCCCGGAAAAACGTATCGATCAGTATCCGCATCAGTTTTCGGGCGGTATGCGCCAGCGTGTGATGATCGCGATGAGCCTTTCCTGCAATCCGGAAATACTCATCGCCGACGAGCCTACCAGCGCCCTGGATGTCACCATCCAAGCCCAGATCCTCGAGATCATGCAGGAGCTCACCAAGAGGCTCGGCACGGCGGTGATCCTGATCACCCATTCCTTGGGCGTCGTAGCCGGTATGTGCGATACCCTCTGTGTGATGTACGCGGGGCGCATCGTGGAGCGAGGGCCTACGGACGTGATATTCGAGAATCCTAAGCATCCGTACACCCAAGGCCTTATCCGCTCCGTGCCTCGGCTTGATGTGGAAAACTCGGAGCGTCTTTACTCGATTCAAGGCCAGCCTCCCAATGTGATCGATCTGCCTGACTGCTGTCCCTTCTATCCCCGCTGCGAAAAGGCGATGGACATTTGCAAGAAAAAATATCCGAAGAGCGCAAACTTCGAGCAGGGCAGGGCCGTTTCCTGCTGGCTCTATTCGGGGGCTAAGGATGAGTAAAACAGATCTGCTTCTGGATGTGCGTGACCTGAAAATGCATTTCCCCGTGAAGAGCAGTTTTTTATCGAAGGCAAAAAACTATATCTACGCCGTGGACGGCGTGGATTTTTCTATCAAGCGTGGCGAAACCCTGGGACTCGTGGGCGAGTCGGGCTGTGGGAAATCCACCACCGCCCGGGCTATATCCCAGTTGTACAAGCCCACTGGCGGCGAGGTTTACCTCAAGGGCAAGGACCTGATGAAGGCTTCGGCGAGCGAGCTTATGGAAGCCAGGAAGAACATGCAGATGGTTTTCCAGGATCCCTACGCCTCCCTCAATCCGCGCATGACCTCCGGCGATATTATCGCCGAACCGATTCGGATATTCCAGAAACGCGGGCTTTTAAAGACGAGCAAGGAGGAGATGAACGAGCGGGTGGAACAGCTCATGGAGCGGGTGGGACTCTCCCGTTTCTTCAAGAACCGCTACCCTCACGAGTTCTCAGGCGGTCAGCGTCAGCGCATTGGCATAGCCCGCGCCCTGGCTCTGCAGCCGGAGTTGATTCTCTGCGACGAGCCGGTCTCGGCCTTGGATGTGTCCATCCAGTCCCAGATACTCAATCTTTTCAAGGATCTTCAAGCGGAGTTTGGGCTTACCTATCTGTTTATCGCCCACGACCTGGCGGTGATCAAGTACATCTCAGATAGAGTAGCCGTCATGTATTTGGGTTTGATCGTGGAGATCTCCGGCGCCAAGGATCTTTACAAGAATCCCAAGCACCCCTACACCCAGGCTCTCTTGTCCGCGGCGCCCATTCCCGACCCCAAGGTAGAGGCCCAGCGCAGGCGGATCATCCTCACCGGCGACGTGCCTTCGCCGGACAAGCAGAGGCCAGGCTGCTATTTCTACGACCGCTGCTCCAAGCGAATGGATGTCTGTAAGGTTCAGAGGCCGAAGCTCAAGGAAACCGAGGACGGCCACCAGGTGGCCTGCTTCCTCTACCACAAGC
>CAZHSK010000146.1:0-2548 GCA_964535235.1 uncultured Treponema sp.
AGAAATACGTATGCGAAGTCTGTGGCTACATCTACGATCCGGCAGAGGGCGACGCCGATGCCAACATCGCCGCAGGAACCCCCTTCGAAAAACTTCCCGAAGACTGGGTATGCCCCATGTGCGGAGCCGGCAAGGATTCCTTTTCGCCGGTAAGCTGAAACCAAGGCGGTATAGATTGATATCGCGAGAGGATTTTATCTTTACCATCGGATTCGAAGGCTCCACTGCCGTGGTGGATGGCAAGGCTCGAAGGGAGTACGGCAAGCTGTCCACCATGAAGCTTGCTGAGAAGGGCCTCTATAGAGCCGCATTTTCCTCGGCACTATACTCGGGTAATCCCGACGAGATGAAAGCCTTTATCGATTTCTTCAATGCCAAGGCGGGCACCGCCTACACCGAGGCAATCCAGCTTTCACGCCTCTTCGGCGTCTACAAGGAAGAGGTGAGCAAGACTCTCGTGCTCTAGGCTATCATCGCCTCTACACAAGAAAGGCCGCCCGCTTTTAAAGCGGGCGGCCTTTTTATAGGTGCAGATTACAGGGGGCCGACGCGGCGCTCCTGCGGAATCGTGCAACGTTGTATCGTATGTCGATCAGGATAATTCCATAATCCGGCACTTTAGATAATTCGATTCTCCATACCCCGACACTATCGGATGATCCAGGTCCTGGGTTCGCGATTCCAGCAAGCGCAGGCGTCGCCCGCAATCGGAGGCCGCATCTACCAGCATAGAATCGAAGCGGGCTGCATCGAACCAATATGAGCAGGAACAACTGACTAAAATTCCTCCCCTTGCTAAAAGCCTCATTGCCCGCAAATTGATTTCCTTATAACCTTTGTAGGCCGATTCAACGGTAGAACGGCTTTTAGCAAAGGCGGGGGGATCCAGAATAATCAAGTCAAATTTAGCCCTTTCCTTTTCCAGAACCCTTAAATAATCAAATGCATTGGATTCCACAGTGGTGAAGCGGCTTTGAACGCCGTTGAGTGCAGCGTTGCGCGCCGCGGCGGCAAGGGCCACGCCGGAAGAATCCACCGCTACGACGGATTCGGCCTGGGCCAAGGCGCAGGCTATCCCGAAACCACCCTGGTTGCAAAACACGTCCAGCACCTTGGCCCCTGACGAGTACCTGGCCGCCGCGGCGCGATTGGCTCTCTGGTCTAAAAACCAGCCTGTCTTCTGCCCCTCGGCCAAATCCACCGCGAAGAGCGCCTCATTTTCTCTTATAAGCACCGTGGGAGGAACACTGCCCCAGAGAATGCCTGCAGCAGGTTCTAGCCCTTCAAGAGCCCGAACGGGCGCATCGGAACGCTCGCTGATGCCATCGGGCGAAAACACTGCCACTAAAGCCTTGACGATTTCCGCCTTGCGCAGCTCAACACCCAAACTCAAAAATTGGCAGGAAAGCCAGCGCCCCTCCCTGCCGGGCTTGTATTCGCCGGGGCCGGAATTCTCATCCTTCTCACCGGCCCAACCGTTGAATAAATCCACAATAAGCCCGGGCAGGTTATCGGCCTCTCCATAGACGACGCGTATGCTTTGTCGGGTATCGTCAAACCATCGTTTTCTCCATGAATGGGCTTCATGCAGAGTTTTTTCTAAAAAGGCGCCGTTGGCTTTTTCTCCAGTGCGGGAATAGAGCCTGAGCCTAATCTTCGATGAGGGATTGTAAAATCCCTTGCCGAGAGAGGATCCCCTGCTGTCGAATACCGCAACTTCCGAACCGGCAGCAGGGTTGCCCTCTACGCGAGCAATTTCATTGTCATAAATCCAAGGATGACCCCGCCTTATGCGAAGATCTTCCCTTGGCCTTAGGATCGCGCGGCATGCGCGATTGCCTTTCTTTTCCTCTAAGTCGCTCATCGCCACACGCCTTCATGATCGTGAAAGCGCACAACGCTATCGCGATCCAGGATAATGAGATTTTTTCCAGGGACTAATTAAACTACTTTTTTTCCTTGGGCGGCCTGCCTCGGCGAACTGCCTTAGGTTTTTCCTGAACCACGGACTTCAGTTCGGCAAGTACCGGCGTCTTCTGCTCGGCAGGCTGGACAACCATAGGTTTTTCGACATCCTTAGGCTTGGCAACCTTTGCCTTCTTTACCTTGGGGGCCGCAACCTTCTTAACCTCGGCCTTCTTGGCGGGGGTCTTTTTTGCCGGCAGCTTTTTTTCTACCGCTTTTTTTTGAGCGGGTTTTTTTTCTGCGGCGGGTTTCGCGGCAACCGCGGCTTTCTTTTTAGGGCTCGCCTTTGCTGCCTTTTTTACCGACGCAGCCTTGGGGGCCGCTTCCTTTTTTGCTGCGGCTTTTTTGGCTGCAGGTTTTTTCTCGACAGTCTTTTTAACCTGCTTGGCCTTTTTCACTGGAGCTTCGGGAGATTCGGTCGCGATAGCCGCTTCGAGAACAGTCAGATATTTGGAAATTATCTCGGCCAGGTCGCGCCCATTCCTCACCAGCTTCTTCATCGATGTAATGGCTTTTTTATCCACGTGGTAACCTCCGTACTTATATCATAATGCAAAAAACCACGATATGACAAGAGAATAAA
>CAZHSK010000146.1:2648-4124 GCA_964535235.1 uncultured Treponema sp.
GGACAATGGAACAGCCTTATTGAGCAAGCCATATCGCCGCGCACGAAAAAGGCTGAAATAAAGGGCGAAAGTTATTCTCTCCCCATTCGTTCAATAGATCCTTCTTCCGGTGCGCGATTACTTTCAGGTAGCGAAGAACTGGACAGAGTCTTGGGCGGAGGCTTTATGCGCGGCTCCGCGATATTGCTGGGCGGCGAACCGGGAATAGGGAAAAGCACTCTTTTGCTGCAAATATGCGCAAGCCTCAAAACCAAGGGCCGCGTTCTGTATGTGTCCGGTGAGGAATCACCAGGTCAAATACGCATGAGGGCCGACAGGCTCGGCGCTCTCAAGGAAGAATTGGAAGTCCTATGTACTTCAGATCTGGATAAAATTATTTCGGCCATGGAGGCGGTGCGCCCCATCCTCGTAGTCATCGACTCCATACAGACGGTATATTCGCCCGACGCCGGTATCGTGCCGGGATCGGCCAACCAAATAAAATACTGCACCCTCGAGCTCACCGAATGGGCCAAGACGCATGATGCGATAATTATTTTTGTAGCCCATGTCACTAAGGATGGCTTTATCGCCGGCCCCAAGGCGGCGGAGCATATCGTCGATGCAGTACTCGCCTTCGAACAAGCCGAAGGCGACCTACGGGCCCTGCGATCCACTAAAAACCGCTACGGTTCCACCGATGAACTCGGGCTTTACCGCATGAGCGCCCAGGGACTGGCGGAGATATCAGACCCCACGGGCTTGCTCTTGGTGCGTAGATCAGGCGAGCTGCCTCCAGGCACCGCCGTATCCATAGTGCATGAAGGATCCAGAATTCTGTTGGTGGAACTCCAGGCCCTCACCGTGCCCGCCAAGGCGGGGCTTACAAGAGTTTATTCCGACAGGGTGGATCCCTCCCGAGTGGCGCGCATCGCGGCGGTGCTGGAAAAACAGACGGGGCTCAAGCTCTCGGATCAAGATATATACATCAACGTAGCCGGAGGCTTGAGGCTCGGCGAACCTGGAATAGATTTGGCGCTTGCAGCAGCCCTCTATTCAGCCAGGACAAATCAGAGCATACCCAAGGAAGCAGCCCTCTCAGGTGAGCTCTCATTGGCCGGCGAAATTCGCCCCGTGCGGCAGATGGCCAGGCGGGCTAAGGCAGCCCGCGCCCTGGGATTTAGCCGCACAATAGGTCCCGTGGAATCGGGGGCGGAAAAGGAATGGGTCCAGGCTGCCAGCCTCAAATCCGCGATTCGAACCCTGTGGAGCTAACGCAGGCTCTGGAGCAAACATGAAATTTTTGAATCGGACAAAGCGAACAACAGGCATAGCCCTTCCTCTGCTGTCACTCCGCAGCGGCCTAGGGCCCTGTGGAGAATTTCCCGATATTGCCCGCATGGCCGAATTGGCCAGGATCTGGGGCATGGATCTCATACAAATTCTGCCTGTCAATGATACGGGATTTGAAACATCGCCTTACAGCGCCCTCTCGGC
>CAZHSK010000147.1:0-4119 GCA_964535235.1 uncultured Treponema sp.
GCGGGCAGACCCTTGGGGCTGGCCACATCGGTGCGCACAGGCCTGCGCTTCATGGCATTGACCAGGTACTCCTGAACTGGCTTGGAAAGGCACCAGTCGGTGAAGATCTTGGCGTTGGCGAGGTTAGGAGCGCCCTTAAGAATGGCCATGCCGTCGGGGGCTGCTACCGTGCCGTCCTTGGGATATACGATAGTCACCGGACCGCCGCCTTCCACAAACCTGAAGGCGTTGTCTTCCAGCGTCAGGCCTACTGCCTGCTCGCCGTCGTTGACAAACTTGGGTACGGCACCCGAGGAAGTGGAGATCACCATGTTCTTCATGATCCCCTTATAGATGTCCCAGCCCTTGTCCCCGTAAATGGCGACTACGTTGGCCAGCTGCATGTAGGCAGAACCTGACTTGTCGGCGGGAGCCGAGGAAACGAGCTTCTTGAAACGGGCGTCCTGCAGATCGGTCCAGCTCTGGGGATACTGTTCGGGCTTGAGCATCTTGGTGTTGACCACGAAGACATTCATGATACCGGTGTAGGGCAGCCAGTTAGTGCCTACCTTGTACACGCTGACGATCTTGTCCCAGTCCTTGGGCATGTAAGCCTGGAGAATCTGGCTTTCGGCTTCCAGCTGCTCACCGCCGATACTCCAGATCACGTCGGCCTGGGGATTGTTGGCCTCGGCCTTGGCGCGCTTGATGACATCGCCCGAGGCGAGCTTGACGTAGTTTACCTTGATTCCGGTTTCTTTTTCGAACATCGGAACCAAGGCGTTGATGATGGATTCCTCATGGGCCGTATAGACGACCACTTGGCCAGCCCCGAATACCGAGGCAACCGCCATGATACAGAATAAAGCGATAAGAACACGTTTCATAATAACCTCCGAAACAGCAAGAGATTCGCGGCGCCTCAGAAGACACCGCGTATAGCACAATAAGCTATTTTACCATGTCTTTTATGATTTGTGAAAGAGAATGCGTAGTTCTGTCGTAACAAAAAGACCCAAAGCCCAGTTCTTGCGCGGCATCGCAATAGGCTTTCACATCGTCCACATAGAGGCAATCCTGGGCCTCAAGCTTGGCGTAGTCTAAAAGCTTGAGCCAGATGCGGGGATCGGGCTTCATGAAGCCCACCTTGTAGGAAAGGATATGGAACTCGGGAATAGTGGCCAGCACCTCGTTTTCGAAGATCATGCAGGCATGGAGAAAGGCCGTGTTGGAGAGGACAAAGCAGCGGGCGCCAGCATCCCTGGCGACAATCAAGCCGGCTTCGCCGTCAGGATTGGGAAGAATAATGCGACGGTAGTCGGCTACAAAATCTTGGTAGGAATAGGAAGGATCGAAACCCGCAAGCTCAACTACTCGGGAATAGAAACCATGGGAATCGAAGCGCCCTGTCTCATGGTCGTGCTCCAGAGCGCCACCCCAGAGTGCAGCATCCAGTTCCTGGGCTGAGAGCCTGGACCTGGGCGCCGCCGCCCTGGCGAAGGCCATGCGGTCCAATCCGCAGAGTACGTTGCCGAAATCGAAGACTACCGCCTTGTACATGGGGGACTCCTTCAATACACACTCTTAAGGCTAAGTTTACTGATTGAGCAGGCCGGCGCTGGGCAGAAAGCGTGAAAAGATCAGGTAACCCGCGCCGGCCCGCGAGAGTGTATTCGCAAAACGCATTTTTATCGTACTATGAGGTATGTCCGAAGAACAACCGAACAACCCCCTTCACGGCCTTACCCTGGAAGCAATACTCACCAGCTTGGTGCAGTACTACCGTTGGGAAGGCCTGGGGATTCGCATAAAAATCCGCTGTTTTACAAACGACCCCAGCATTAATTCCAGCCTGGCATTCTTGAGAAAAACACCCTGGGCTAGGGAAAAAGTGGAGCGGCTCTACTTAAGGACAAACTTCAACGCCCCGGTTCCTCCAGCGCCTCGCCGGGGAATGCGGGGCTCGAGAAAAGCTGGTCCAGGGAGGCCAGGTACTCAGGCAGGGAGAAGCGCGGCACGAAACCCGAAAGAACCCGCCGAGCCGCGGCGCCGCCCTCCGCCCCCAGCGCGCCCACGGTCCTGAGAATAATCTGGGCGGGAGCCATGTAAGCCCGCTCGGGCTCCTTGACGGCGAAGTCCGAGGAGTGGATCGTACCGCAGAATCCCGAAAATCCAAGCTGACATGTGGGCTGAATGCAGGCCACATCGCCTATGTCGTCGGAGGCATAGGATCTGTCATTTAAATCAATGCTGGCTGGGTCGACTACGGCCGCGGCGGCCTGCCTAAGCACTTCGCCCAGGGCGGGGTCCGGCCTGAACGCCTGATACCCGGGCGTGTTTTCGATATCCAAGGCGGCCCCCAAAGCCAGGGCCCCCGCCCGCAAAGACCTGTCCACCTTGGCCGCCGCGGCAAGCACCGCAGCGTGAGAAGCCCCCCTTATATACGTCTCCAGCACAGCCCTTGCGGGCACCGAATTCACCACAGTCCCGCCTTCGGTGATGATGGGGTGAACCCTTATATGATCAGCCTCCAGAAAGGTTTCCCGCTGGGCGTGCATGGCCTGCAACGCCAGGCTGGCGGCACTGAGAGCGTTCACGCCTTTTTCTGGGTGAGCCCCGGCATGGGAAGCCCTGCCGGTAAAGACAGCCCGCTTGGCCATAAAGCCATTGAGGGTGCCGTTCACCGTTGCGACCCGCTCCGGCGAATCGCCCATGGAATGGTATTTGAGCACCAGGCAAGGTTCGGAAAAGAAACCCAGGCGAATCATCTCCTGCTTGCCCGAAAGATAGGCGACCTCGCCTTTTTTCTTTAACTCCAGGCGACGCCCCAAATCCACATATTCCTCGGCAGGAGAGACGGCGAAGATAATACGAAGCCCAAGAGCCTCGGCCGCTTCTGAAAGAACCAGGGCGCGGAAAGCCCCCAGCATGACAGCCATCTGGGCATGATGCCCACAGGAATGAGCAACTCCACCGGCAGCCGACTGGGTTGGCAGGGCATCCATGTCGGCTAAAAGCATAACCGCCGGATCGCTCTTTTTGCCCACCTCAGCGACCACTCCCGTTCTGGCTATGCCGGTACGGGGATTTAACCCCAGAGCCTTGAGTTCCGAGACGAGAATATCGGCTGTCTTGAATTCGAAAAAACCCAGTTCAGGCGAGTTCCACAACCTGTCAGCCAAATCATAGAGCCATCCGGAGTCATCCTTCAAACGCGCAAGCGCCCTATCAAGAATTGTGTGATTCATGGAGCAATACTAGCCTGTCGCTCCGGCAGGGCGCCAGAGCCCCAGTGCCAGTATCGCGGGGCTGCCTAAGCTTAAAGCGACAGAATCTCCTTCCACACCCGCTCGTCCACAGGGATACCCTTGGCCAGATTTTCCAGCCTGGTGGCTCGCATGCGCTGGCCAGGATAGACCACAGGGTCGGGTCCCCCATCGGGCTTCGATGACAAAAGATCTTCCACGGCGCTCCGCACTATTACCTCGACTTTTTCGCCCGGTGCTATGGCCGCAAAATTGATAGCCACGAAGGTCTGGCAGAGGTCCCTCTCCCCTCCCCCCTTTTTGCCAATCGCCTGCACCGGATCGCCCAAGGAAATGCCCGCCGCGAAAATATCCAGGCCGAAAGAAAGAGCCGCCCCTTTCCAGAAGCCCGCAGGGAGAAGTCGCTTGGACTCCAGCACCGCCGCAGGATCGTCGGTGAGATTACCCTGGGCATCGAAACCTGCGGCGGTGGGCATGCGTCTGCCCTCCAAAATGGCCACTTCCAAAGAGCCATAGGAATACTGGGACATGGCCATATCCACCAGGATATCCCCGTCTTTATAGGGAAAAGCGAACACCAGAGGGTTATTGCCCAGCCTTGGATCAGTGGCACCCCAGGCCGGCATATTAGTATATGTATTGCTGAAGCAAATGCCCGCCATGCCCTGGGTGCAGGCCTGATACCCATAGGTGGCAGCCCTCAGCCAGTGGTTGGTGTTTCTCAAGGCTACGTACCCAATGCCATTGGTCTGAGCCAACTCGATAGCCCGCTCCATGCAAATCCAGGCGTTGACGATACCCAAGCCTTGACGGCCATCGTAATTCTCCAGCGCGCCGAACCCGTGCATCCGCACGGGTTCGGCGCCCATGTCCA
>CAZHSK010000148.1:0-4113 GCA_964535235.1 uncultured Treponema sp.
GCAGGATCGCAGAAATCGCGATCACCGGGCGCTTCTGACGGCGGAAATTACCGCAAGCCACGAAGCGCTTAAAAAATTCGCCTCCCAAGTTTCCAAGACTGTAGCGCTGGAAGAGCGCACCCGCATAGCCAGGGACATTCACGACAGCCTGGGCCATACATTGACTGCCGCCTCCATCCAGCTCAACAAGGCCGAAGCCTTTTTCGAGAAGGATTCAGCTGTTTCCAAGCAAGCCATTGTCGATGCCCGGTCCAGCATGCAGGAGGCTATGGCGGATGTTCGATCCACCCTCGAAACGCTCAACGCCAATTCAGATGGTTTCGATTTTTATGTCCAGGCCGCAAAGGCTCTGGATACCCTCGAGCGGAACGGAATAACTGTGAATCGCGACTTTTCAGGGAAGTCAGAAGGCAGCAACATCGCGGTGCTTCTGGCTCTTTACCGATTTATTCAAGAAGGTTCCACCAATATTCTCAAGCATTCAAAAGCGCACAACGTCAATGTGAAAATAGAGTTTGAGGAGAACTTGGTATTTGCAGAGATACGCGACGATGGGCGCGGTTTTATTTCGGAATCAAAAATGTATAAGGATTCGGGATCGGAGGCCTATGGGCTTTCGGGCCTCGCGGACAGGATAGCCCTGGTACGGGGCAGATTTGAGGTGGATTCCGTTCCCGGTTTAGGCACTACCTTGAGAGTGGAAATGCCCAAGGATCCGGTATCCCGCATTAGAAGGGAAGCGGAAGGCGATGGAAAGCAATAAAAAAATCAGAGTCCTCCTCGCCGACGACCAGCGGCTCGTGAGGGATGGCATTGCCTCGCTGTTGGGTCTCGATGAAGAAATAGAGGTTGTGGGAGAAGCCGAAAACGGCTTGGAGGCGGTAGAACTGGCTAGAACCCTGAAGCCCGATGTCTGCCTCCTGGATATAAGGATGCCTCTCATGGATGGCATTTCTGCGCTTGAGCGGATCAGAAGGGAAGGAAACTGCCCTTTTATTGTCATGCTCACCACCTTCGACGACAGGGAATACGTTGTGCGATCTCTAAGGGCAGGGGCGGTAGGGTATCTCTTGAAAGACCTGCCCAGCGAGGAACTCTCAAAGGCGGTAAAACAGGTCGTCAATGGTGTATTCCTCGCCAATGGCACCGTCATGAAAACCCTGATCGGGGTTTTGGATGAAGTGCGGCGAGGATCGCCTGACGCAGCGGCGAACAGCGGGGAAGCCGAGGGCGACAGCTTCGCGCTGTCGCAGCGCGCTACCTTGAGCGAGCGCGAGCGGGAGATCCTTTCCCTTCTGGGGGAAGGGTTTACGAATTCGGAGATAGCCGACAGCTTGAGCTTGAGCGAAGGCACGGTTAAAAACTATATCTCGAACATACTCACCCATCTCGGCTTCAGGGACAGGGTGCAGGCGGCCCTCTTCGCCGCCCGCCACAAGCTGCAGCAATAAAAAACCCCGCCGGGCGGCGGGGTTTCGCGCATCGCGACGATGCGGGCAGGTATGGCGTCGCAACGGCGCGGACGATCAAGGCGCTTTAGGCGAGGTTCAGGGAACCTGGGCTATGATGTCCTTGAGCCAGGGCTTCTTGGCCAAGTCTTTTTCCAGCCCCGCGGCTCTTGTCTTGTTCACATACTCGCGGTTTTCGAAATAGTAATGATAGTTGGTATGGACATCGTAGCTGCCTTTCATGAGGGCGAAGGCATCCTCGGTCATGACCAGTTCTTCGTCGGTGGGAATGACGAAGACCTTGACCTTGGAGCCGGGACCGGTGATATCCAGCTCGGCGTTGCGGCACTTGGCCAGGGCGTTTTTCTTTTCGTCGATGACGATGCCCATGTCGGCCAGGCCTTCGGTGGCCAACTGCCTGATATGGGGACCCATCTCGCCCACGCCGGCGGTAAATATTAAGGCATCCACACGGCCAAGCGCCGCATAGTAGGCGCCGATATACTTCTTGATTCTGTAGCTTTCCATGTGCTGTGCCAGCTGGGCTATTGGGTCGCCCTTTTCGGCGGCCAGCTCGATGTCCCTGCGGTCGGCCCACTTGCCGGTGATTCCCAATACACCCGATTCCTTGTTGAGTTTCTTTTCCACATCGGCGGCGCTCATGCCGGTGCGGCGCATCATATGAAAAATGATGCCAGCGTCGATGTCGCCCGAGCGAGTGCCCATGACCAGGCCCTCGAGGGGGGTGAGCCCCATGGAGGTGTCGAAGGAGCAGCCGTTCTTGACCGCGTTGATGGAAGCGCCGTTGCCGATGTGGGCGATGACGAGGTTGGTTTCGAAGGGATCCTTGCCTAAAAGCACGGCGGCGCGCTTGGCGTTGTAGAGAAAGCTGGTTCCATGGAAGCCGTAGCGGCGCACCATGTGTTTTTCGTACCAGTCCTGGGGAAGGGCGTACATGTAGGAGGAAGGTGGCATGGTCTGATGCCAGGCCGTATCCATTACCGCGCAATGAGGCACATTGGGCAGCACCGAGCGGGCGGCTTCCACACCCATGAGGTTGGCAGGGTTGTGCAGGGGAGCCAGGTCGGTGAGTTCCTTGAAGGTGCCCAGGAATTCGTCATTGATTATGGAGGAACGGGCGAAGCGGGAACCGCCGTGCACCATTCTGTGTCCTACGGCCTTGATCATGCCCATATCGGAAATGACGCCGTAATCCACATCGACGAGGGTGTTCAGGATGAGTTCTATGGCCACGGTGTGATTGGGGCATTCGTGCTCGACTACGTAGTCAGGCTTCCCCGAGGCCTTATGGGTAATGGAGGAACCGCCTATGGTGACGCGCTCCACGATGCCGGTGGCCAGGATATCCTTGTTTTGCCAATCGTAAACCTGGTATTTGACAGAAGAAGAACCGCAATTCAGGGTAAGAATGACCATATTCTCTCCTATGGGGGTTTTTTTCATAGTACCACCAGGGACAAATCGCGACAAGATGAGAGTCCTGCGGCTCCTGGCATTATGGAAAGCATGGTAACGGCATAAAACGGGGCTGCCATGCTGCCCAAGCCGCCTTACAGGAGCTGCACGGGGTCCATGTCGATTTCGAGGTAGACTGAAGAAGGAAGCTTCAGGCCTTCGATCAGAGCGTGAACGCTCTGGTGAAGCCCGCTCAGGTTGGTCGAGCGCAGCAGCAGCTGCCAGCGATACGAGCCCGCGATCATGCCCAGGGGACACTCGGAGGGGCCTAATAACTCTACCCCAGGACTCCCGAGTCCGGGATATTTCCTGGCTAACTGCCGTGCCAAGCCTATGCAGGCTTCCCTGTTCTTGGAGCGCAGCACCAAGCGGGCTATCCGGGCAAAGGGAGGGAATTCCTGGGCTTGTCTGAGCTGGAGTTCCCGGGCATAGAAGGATTCCATGTCCATCTCGCTGGCCAAGCGTATGACCGGATTGTCGGGCCTGAAGGTCTGGATGTAGACCTTGCCATCGGGGTCGTAGCGTCCCGCCCTGCCGGCCACTTGGACTATAAGGGAAAAGACTCGTTCTGAAGCCCGAAAATCGGGCAGATTGAGGCCAGCGTCGGCCAGGACTAGGCCTACGGTCTTTACCCCCGGAAAGTTGAGCCCCTTGGCCACCATCTGCGTGCCTAAGAGCAGATCGATCTTGCCCTTTCGGAAGGCCTCGAGGGTGGTTTCCATGCTTCCTTTTTTGGCCACCGAATCGGCGTCCAGCCTTTCTATGGACCAGTCGGGGAAAAGACTTTTCACTTCCTCGGCCACCCGCTCGGTGCCGAAGCCCCTCCATCCCACATCCAAGGAACCGCATTCGGGGCAGGCCGAAGGCGGGTGAGTCCTGTAACCGCAGTAATGGCAGACCAGCTGGTTCTGTTCCTTGTGGTAGGTAAGGGAGACCGAGCAGTTCTTGCAGTTCAGTTCGGCGCCGCAGGTATTGCAGACGAAAAAGTGGGAAAAACCCCGGCGGTTTAAAAAGAGGATGGACTGACGGCCTTCGGTCTTGGTGGCCTTGAGCGCATCCACCAGACGGGAGGATATGGTAGCCTTTTCTCCTCTCATATCCAGCACTTCAATGACGGGAAAAGCCCCGCCCGCCGGACGCTGGCGCAGGATTTCCTTTTTCATGGCTCCGCTTTCGCAGGACTGCCAGG
>CAZHSK010000149.1:0-3999 GCA_964535235.1 uncultured Treponema sp.
CTGATATCTTTGCTTGACAAGCCCCATATGTATTGTATAATTGTAGAACAATCGGAGCTGAGCGCTCGAGCCGTAAAGGCTTCTGGAATCGGCTCAATCTGCTACGAGTTTATCTTTTTCCGAGAAAACAATTGGGAGGATACGATGAAGTTGCCTGAAACAATGAAGGCCTTGGTATTGATGGGCCCTGACCATCAAGAATTGAAGACGGTTCCAGTGCCCTCACCCGGCCCCCAGGAAGTGCTTATCCAGGTGGAATCCTGTGCCGTCTGCAGCACCGATGTCGCCCTTATCCACAAAGCCTTTCCCGGACAGCCTCCCTACGGTGTCCATATCACCGGTCACGAATACTCCGGCATCGTCGTCGCCCTAGGCGCCACGGTGGACGAGTTCGCGATAGGCGACAGGGTGGCGGTGGAAGCCCACAACGGCTGCGGCCGCTGCAGAAACTGCCGCTTAGGCGACTACACTTCCTGCCTCAACTACGGCAACACCAAGAAAGGCCACAGGGCCAACGGCTTCACCACCCCCGGCGGCAACGCCCAGTACGTAGTCAACCATATAAACACCGTCCATAGGATCCCCGACTCCGTATCCTTCGACGTAGCCTCTCTGGTAACCAACCTGGGCTGCGCCCTCTACGGCTACGAAACCATGGGCGGCTACATCGCCGGCCAGAATGTCCTGGTTATCGGCCCCGGCCCCCTGGGCATGGCATCGGTAGCGGCAGCCAAAGCACTGGGAGCCAACCGCATCTTCCTCTCGGGAACCCGGGCTTCCAGGCTGGCTATCGGCAAGGCCCTAGGCGCCGACAGGCTCATCGCCACCGCCGACGAAGACCCCCTCGAAGTCGTCATGAAAGAAACCGGCGGCATCGGTGTGGACTATGCTATCGAAGTATCCGGCTCCAAAGCCGGTCTCGACCTGTCCATCAAGGCCCTCAAGCGCAACGGCAAGATGCTGCTCCTGGGCATTCCCCACGAGCCGGTTCCCATCGATCTCGAAGATATGTCTTTGAACGACAAGGACATATTTGCCATTCGCGGCGAGAGCAGGGCCAACGTAGGCAGGGCTGTTTCTCTCCTGGCCAACGGTAAGGTCAACCTGGCTCCTCTGGTAACCCACACCTTCCCCATCACCAAGTTCGAGGAAGCCTACCGGACCTTCAACGAGCGCATCGATGGCGCCCTGAAGGTCATTATCAAACCCCAGCAGGAGTAAGCAAGCACGATGGCCGATAACTCCAAAAAGACAGTCCTCCTCATCGCCACCTTGGACACCAAGGCGGCGGAGGCACTTTTCCTTAAGGAAAGCATCGAATCCCAGGGCTGCGCCGTATTGGTTATGAACCCCGGCATTCTCGCCGATCCTCCCTACAAGCCCGAGGTGAGCAATGTCGAGCTGGCCGCCGCAGCCGGCGAAGACCTCAAAGCCCTTCTAGCATCCAGGGACAAAGGCCGCTGCATTGCCGCCATGATGGCCGGCTGCGCCGCCATAACCCGAAAGCTCTACGACCAAGGTAAAATCCAGGGCGTGGTGAGCATAGGCGGCGACCAAGGCACCAATATCGGCACCACCGCCATGCGCGCCCTGCCCTTTGGCGTGCCCAAGTTCATGGTATCCACCGTGGCCACCGGCAGAGCCAAGTTCGGCGAATACACCAAGACCAAAGACATCATCATCATGCACTCCGTGGCCGACATCGCTGGCCTCAACAGAGTAACCCGGAGCGTCATGTGGAAGGCCGCCGTCTCCATCGCCGCCATGGTCAAGAGCGACGAAGCCTCGGTGGTCAATATCCAGGGCAGAATCCCCGTGGCCATGTCCATGCTGGGCACCACCACCCAAGGCGCCATGCGCGCCATTGCTACCCTGGAGTCCAAGGGTTACGAAGTGGTCGCCTTTCACCAGAACGGCACCGGCGGCATCGCCATGGAAGACATGATACGGGAAGGCAATTTCAAAGGTGTGTTGGATCTCAACACGCATGAAATAGGCGACAGGGTGGTAGAAGGCCTCCACGGCGCCATAGCCGATTACCGCCTGGAATCGGCCGGAGCCATGGGCTTACCTCAGGTGGTAGCCCCGGGCAGCGCCTACTACACCGTCCAGGGCCCCGTGGATGAACTGCCCCCCAATATGAGAGGCAGAAAACTCATAGTTCACAACCCGCACCACACCCTGGTGAGGCTCAACGACGAAGAGTTGGCCGAAACCGGACGCCTCACCGCCCGCAAGCTCAACGCGGCCAAAGGCCCTGTGCATCTCTTCCTCCCCTTGCGGGGAATGGCCTATCCCGACAGCCCAGGCTTGGGCCACTGGGATCCCGAATCCGACCGGGCCTTCTACAAAGTCATCAAAGACAACCTGGATCCCCGAATCCCGGTTACCGAAATCGACGCCCACATCAACGATCCGGAATTTATAGATCCGGTGGTGGAAAAATTCCTTTCCTTCATGGAAGGAAGGGTATAAAATAAAAGGAAATACCATGAAAAGACTTCAAGACAGAGTAGCTATCATCACCGGTTCGGCCCGGGGCTTCGGCTTTGCGATAGCCGAAGGCTTGGCCGAAGAGGGCGCCAAGGTAGTGCTCACCGACGTATTCCAGGAAGGCCTGGACGAAGCGGTGAAGACCCTCAAGGGCAAAGGCTTCCAGGCCATGGGCCTCAAGGTGGACGTAACTAACAAAGCCCAGGTCCAGGACCTGGCCGCCAAGGTAAAAGCAGCCTGGGGCGGCATCGACATTCTTGTGAACTGCGCCGGCGGCGGCCTGGGTACCCCCTTCGGCCTTCAGGAAATCGAGGAAAAACACTGGGACCTCGTTGTCGACGTCAACCTCAAGGGCACATTCTTCTGCTGCCAGGCTGTAATCCCCGTCATGGCCGAAAAGAAGAAGGGCGCCATCGTCAACATTTCGGCCTTGGCTGCCCACTACAGAGCCACCATGGCCGGCGTCCAGTACACCGCCGCCAAGGCCGGTGTAGAAGGCCTTACCCGCCAGCTGGCTTACGACTTCGGTCCCGACAATATCCGTATCAACGCCGTAGCCCCCACCGTCACCCTCACCGGCGATCGCACCAAGGGCCTCTGGGAAGACAAAACCGCGGAAGAGCGGGCCAAGACCGTGGCCAACATCCCCCTGCGCCGCCTCTCCGAGCCTAGGGAAGTGGTGGCCGCCGTCATCTTCCTGGCCTCCGACGAAGCCAGCTACATCACCGGCATCACCCTCGACGTAGTGGGCGGCCGGTATTTACGGTAAGACACCGGCAGTTATTGCACGCGCCTGGCGCGCCAACAATAGCCCGGGATATTCGCTTCCTTAAGGAGGAACGGCCGTGAAAAAGAAACTCATGATCCACGACTTCTACAAGATGAAGAAGGAAGGGAAAAAGGTAACCTGGCTCACCGCCTATGATTATCCCACCGCCACCTTCGCCGAGGCCGCCGGCCTGGACATGCTTCTAGTGGGCGACTCCCTGGGCATGTGCGTCTACGGCTATCCCGGCACGGTACCCGTCACCATGGACCAGTGCATTGTCCACTCCGAGGCGGTGCGCAGGGGCGCTCCCAACACCTTCGTCATCGGCGACATGCCCTTTTTAAGCTATCAAGTATCCGACGCCGACGCGATCATCAACGCGGGCCGCTTCATGAAGGAAGCGAGCGTTGACGCGGTAAAACTCGAAGGCGGCACGCGCGTCGCCGGCCGCATCCGCGCCCTGGTGGACGCAGGCATCCTGGTCTGCGGCCACATCGGTCTCACCCCCCAGAGCTCCGGCCAGCTAGGCGGCCATAAAGCCCAGGGCCGCACCGTCGAATCGGCCCGCCTGGTCATAGAGGACGCCCTGGCAGTCCAGGAAGCCGGAGCACAGCTCATCCTTCTCGAGGCCATCCCTCCCGAAGTGGCGGGATTTATCGCCAGGAAACTTACGATCCCCGTGTACAGCATCGGCGCCGGCCCCGAATGCGACGGCCAGCTGTTGATCATTGCCGACC
>CAZHSK010000150.1:0-3980 GCA_964535235.1 uncultured Treponema sp.
AAGCGCTCATAATTGCCGAGGCCGGAGCCCAGGGGTCGGTTACTATCGCTACCAATATGGCCGGCCGAGGCACGGACATAAAATTGGGAGGAAATCCCGAATTCAGGGCCAGACGCAAATGCGGCTCGTCGGCGGACGATGCCGAATTCCAGCAGGTCTACGCCAGGGAATACGAAGCCTGGAAAAAAGATTCCGATACGATACGCTCCCTCGGCGGCCTCTGTGTCATAGGCACCGAACGCCATGAGTCCAGGCGTATCGACAACCAGCTCAGGGGAAGGTCCGGAAGGCAGGGAGACCCTGGAAGATCTATCTTTTTCATTTCACTGGATGACGATCTCATGCGCCTTTTCGGAGGCGAAAGCTTCAAAGGGATGATGAGCAAGGTGGGCATGAAGCCCGGAGAACCCATCTATCACCCCCTTCTCAACCGCACTATTGAAAATGCCCAGAAAAAGGTGGAGGAGCGCAACTTCGAGATACGAAAGCATCTTCTGGAATACGATGATGTTCTTAACAAGCAGAGGGCTTTCATCTATGAGCAAAGAGATGGAATCCTGAAGGATGAAAACCTTATTGGCAGAGTCAAGGAAAGCGCTACAGAGCTTTTGGGAAACCTTGTGGCCGAAGGAATTGGCGCGTACAAGTCTCAAAGCAAAAGCGCCGTATCTGATTTGCTCTTACTTTTTAGGGATGTCCTGGGCTTGGAGACGACAACTGCGGAGATTGGAAGCCTTTTGGCGGCATCCACGGGCTTTACAGCAGCGCCTACCGACTCCCCCCTTTTTGCTGAAATGCTCGGCCGCATTGAAGCGGACTTGGAAGAAAAAAAACTTCAGGCGGGCGAAAAAAACCTCAACTCCTTCATCCGCTATCAGTATCTCCAGGAAATAGACAATAAATGGCTGGGCCATCTGGATAGGATGGAGGCCTTGCGGGAAGCCGTGTACCTCCGTTCCTACGCCCAGAAAAACCCTCTTTTGGAGTACAAGCTCGAAGGTTCCGATATCTTTGAGCAATTGATCGAGACTATTCGCAAGGACATAGCTACCAAGGTATTGCGGGTACGGATAAAGCAGGAGGAAGAGCGGCGGATTCCTGCAAAAGAAGCTCCGGTCATGCTTCAGCATGAGAGCACGAGACAGTTTTCCGCCTCGGCCCCAGCCCAAGAATCCAGCGATTCTTTTACCCAGAAGCCCAAGGCATCCCAGATAGCCGAGGCGTCCCGTCCTGAAAATGTGACGGTGGTACGAAGCGGCGAGAAGGTGGGCAGAAACGATCCCTGCCCCTGCGGATCAGGAAAAAAATACAAGCACTGCCACGGCCGTTGAGCCAGGTGGGCATGGAGCATTCAGTACTATGTCTCTCAATTACAGGGAAATAGACCTTGTCCTCTCAGAACTAGACCTATTGGGCGCTAAGCTTCAGAAGGTGCTCCAGCCCAGCTATGACAGTCTTATATTGGAGTTCTATGGACCCCGGGGCTTGGTTGATCTTTTTATCAGTCTGGGCGCCGGATCCTGCAGGATTCATGCGATCAAAGAGCTTCCGGCTAAGAATGAGCGCCCCCTGCGTTTTATGGAGTGCCTCAGGTCCAACCTGCGCGGAGCAAGTCTCACCGCCTTCGCCCAGATTGGTCAAGAGAGAATTATCCGCATGTCGCTAAGACAGGCCGACCTGGGCGAGTTCACCTTGTATATAAGGCTTTGGAGCGGAGCTGGCAATATAATTCTTGTCGATTCCAACGGTATGATCGTAGATGCGATGTACAGAAAGCCTGGCAGAGGAGAGGTATCAGGGAAGCCCTGCCTCGTGGAGGAATCCCTGACCAAGAATTCAGCGCCCAGGACAGACAAGGCAGCCGATAAGCTGGAAAAGCTCCAGGTAAGGGATTTCCCCGGCGAAGGGAGCCTCTCAGAACGCATAGCAGCCTACTATGCCGCCCAAGGTGGCAGCCTTTCAAGAGAAAGCCTCTTGGAGAAGATGGAGGATCAATATGCACAAAAGCTGCTCTCCCTCGAATCCAGGGCTAAGGAACTGGACAGGCTTTTAGAGGATTACTCTAATGCGGAACGGTACAGGCAGATTGGGGATATCCTCATGGCGGGAGGTTTTCCATCCTGGCCTTCGGCCGCAGAAAAAGGGCCTGCGAAGAAACTAGTACAGGCGGAAGATTTTTATACGGGCAAAAGTATATCCATCCAGGTAGACCCGGGGCTAGATGCCATTGGCAACGCGAGACTGTATTACGAAAAAGCCAAAAAGGCAGCGTCGGGGCTGGATGACTGCAAAAGAGAGAAAGCTAAAGTCGACTCATCCAGGGCCTCGCTGGAAGCATGGCGAGCTAACCTCCTCCAGCAGACCGATCCCTATGTCATTGCTAAGGCGCTCCAGAGGGGAGGGACGGTGAGGGCAAAGGCACTGAAGCCTTACCCCTGCCTTTGGATAGAGCGGAAAGGATGGATATTTCTTGTAGGGCGCTCAGCCAAGGAAAACGACGAACTGCTGCGACGTCATGTAAGAGGCTCCGACCTCTGGCTCCATGCCAGGGATTACTCAGGCTCCTATGTATTTATAAAATCGAGGCGGGACAAGAGTGTTCCTCTGGACATACTTCTGGACGCAGCAAGCCTAGCGGTTTACTATTCTAAAGCCAGAAAAAACAACGAAGGCAATGTATACTACACCCAGGCTAAACATCTGAGGCGAATCAAGGGAGAGACAAAAGGTCTGGTCACACCATCCATGGAGAAGAACCTTTTTGTCCGGCTGGATGAAGACAAGCTCCGGGAAATTCTATCGGATACAACCGAAGGAGATAAATAATGTCTAAACGTGGCAGATTCTTCGTAATCCTGCTTTATGCCCTTATGACCTTTTCTTGGGCAGGGGCTCAAACCCTGGAAACCTACAGTATTTCCATTCTGAAAGGGCCCTCGGGGATGGCTGCGGCATGGATGATGAAGGATCCACCTGCCATTGAAGGTGTAGCGCTACGCTTTGTCATAGCTGGAGGAGCCGATATTGTCACTGCCAAGCTCGTATCCGGAGAAATCCAGGCTGCCGTCCTGCCCCTCAATATAGCCGCCAAGCTCTATAATTCAGGCCTGGGCATCAAGGCTATGGCAGTGGTAGGCAATGGAATGGTCAAGTTCCTCAGTTCCAATCCCGCCATACGCACTATTGAAGATATCCGGGGCAGGGAAATCCATATCGCGGGCCAAAAAGCTACCCCCGATTATCTTTTTCGCTATCTGGCAGGCCAATCCGGCTTGGTTTCTGGCACTGACTACATCCCCCGCTACTCCCTGGCCTACCCCGAGATGGCTGCCCAGTTGGCCGCAGGCCGTATCGATGTAGCCGTCCTGCCCGAACCATTCGCCACCCAAGCTCGAGCCCTCAACCCTGCTCTCAAGGCAGCCGTGGATCTGGATTATCTCTGGAAAATGGCCAGCGGCCTGGAGAGCTATCCCATGTCCCTTTTTGTGGTTAGCAATGCCCTGGCCAACTCAGCCACCGGCGTGATGAAGGCTCTTGAACAGGCCT
Organism: uncultured Treponema sp.; assembly: GCA_964535235.1. GTDB lineage: Bacteria > Spirochaetota > Spirochaetia > Treponematales > Rectinemataceae > UBA2256. Next base: position 3,547 of record CAZHSK010000150.1, read on the forward strand.
ACAAGGCATCCATCGAAAAAACCGTAGCCGAGCCTGCTCTCTCGGCTAAACTCATTGAGTCCCTTGATTTTGGCATGAAAGCCCAGGTAGCCGAGGCTGCCATACCCAGATCGGCCTACGTGTATAAGAGGGCTGAAGATGCCAAGGCCAGCATCGAAGCTATGCTTTCCCTCTTCCTGGCTACGGATCCTGTAACTGTGGGCGGCAAACTCCCCGATCCTGCCTTCTACCTCTAGAAGGGGCCTGGCAGTGCGTATCCGCTATGGAGTCCTGGGAATCTGCGCCGCCATCCTGGTGTGGCAGGGAGCTACTCTTCTTGTAGGAAGCTCATTAATCCTACCGGGACCTTTGGAAGTGCTGAGATCCCTGGCCAGGCTTGGGTATTCACCAGGGTTCTGGATGGCCGTTTTAGGGAGCTTTAAGCGAGTAGTCCT
>CAZHSK010000151.1:0-3918 GCA_964535235.1 uncultured Treponema sp.
TTTATATTTTTTTACCTTCCACCGGTACGGGGCAAAGGGTTTTGGGCAATTAAGGGGGCCGGCCGCGCATCGCGGGCCCGGCCCCGGCACTCGAAAAGCCGTCTTATAAGTCCCTTACTTACACTAAGCCCTGGGCGATCATGGCGTCGGCCACTTTCTTAAAGCCCGCGATATTGGCGCCCACCACGTAATTGCCTTCAAAGCCGTAACGGACTGCGGTCTCCATGCAGGCTTTATGGATGTTGATCATGATGGCGTGCAATTTCTGGTCCACCTCTTCTGCGTTCCAGGCCAGACGCATGGAGTTCTGGCTCATCTCCAGTCCGCTAGTGGCCACGCCGCCGGCATTGGCCGCCTTGCCCGGCGCAAAGGGAATGCCCTTTTCTATAAAGAGCTTCCAGGCTTCAGGGGTGCAGCCCATGTTGCTGACTTCCACCACGGTGGAAACGCCATTGGCGATCAGAAGCTTGGCATCCTCGCCGTTGAGCTCGTTCTGGATTGCGCAGGGCATGGCGATGTCCACTTTCTGCATCCAGGGTTTCTTGCCCGGAAAGAACTGAGCCTTAGGATACTTGCGCACGTAGGTTTCGACCTTGTTCCTATCGATTACCAGCATCTCGTTGAGATAGTCCCATTTTTCCTGGGTTCCAATGCCATCGGGATCGTAGACATAGCCGTCGGGACCGGAGATGGTCACCACCTTGGCTCCCAACTGACTGCCCTTCATGCAGGCGCCCCAGGCTACGTTGCCAAAGCCCGACACCGCGATTGTTTTGCCCTGGAGACTCTGGTTTTTAGCCTTGAGCATTTCGTTGGCGAAGTAGATTGCGCCGAAGCCTGTGGCCTCGGGCCGCACAAGCGAGCCGCCGAAGGTGAGCCCTTTGCCGGTAAAAACCCCGGTGAACTCGTTGGCCAGGCGTTTGTACTGGCCGAACATGTACCCCACTTCTCGCCCGCCCACGCCGATATCGCCGGCGGGAACATCGATATCCGCGCCTACATGGCGATATAGTTCGTTGACGAAGCTCTGGCAGAAACGCATGATCTCGTTGTCGCTCTTGCCGTTGGGATCGAAGTCCGAGCCGCCCTTGCCACCGCCCATGGGCAGGCCGGTAAGACTGTTCTTGAAGGTCTGCTCAAACCCGAGGAACTTGAGGGTGGACAGCGTGACCTTGGGATGGAAACGGACACCGCCCTTGTAGGGACCGATTGCCGAATTGAACTGAACCCTGTAGCCTCGGTGCACATGGTACTCGCCTTTGTCGTCCATCCAGGGCACACGGAAGATTATCGTGCGCTCCGGTTCGACTATCCGCTCCAGTATCTTCTGAGCCTTGTATTTAGGCTCTGCTTCGATTACCGGAGCGATGGACTCGAGCACTTCCTCGGCGGCCTGGAGAAACTCGCTTTCCCATGGATTGCGAGCTCTCAGATCATCGAGCACCTGCTTGATGTAGGAATTCATTCAACCCTCCTTGAAGGTTAATAGAGAGGTAGTACGATTATGCGAAAGCTGAATCGACTGTTTTTATTCTATACCCACTTCCAGAATCCGGCAAGCATTATTGAATATTGAAACGGCGTTTTAATTTTAGAAATAGAAAAGAACTATGCCACTACCCCTGCCGGCTGGCCTTCAGTCCGCGTCTTCTATCGGTGTTTCAGGCTTCTTTTCAATCTGGACGCTGAGCATTCTGTGGGCATCCATTTCCATGACGGTAAAGACCGCTTGCTCGGTTTCGATGCTTTCTTTTTCCTCAGGGATTCGCCCGAAAAGGTCGAACACAAAGCCTGCGAGGCTGTCGAATTCTTCCACAGGAAGATTTAATTCTAGCTTAGATGCCACTTCGTCCATGTGCACCCTGGCATTACATCGCCAGATTCTAGGTCCAGTCTGCACTATATCCTCGGCCTCATTGTCGTACTCGTCCTGGATTTCCCCGACGATTTCCTCAATGATATCCTCCATGCACACTATACCTGAGGTAGCTCCGTATTCATCCAATACCACGGCGATGTGCACCCTTCTGCGCTTGAATTCTCTCAGCAAACTATCGATTCGCTTTGTCTCGGGTACGAAAAATGGTTTGCGCGCCAGCTTGGCGATCGCAATATCCTGTCCTCCAATCATTGCTGCCAGCACGTCCTTGGCATAGAGGACTCCCATCACATCGTCCATCGTTTCCCGGTAGACCGGAATCCTGGAATGCCCCGATGCGATCAAAGTCTGTAATGCCTCTTCCCTGCTGGCGTCGGCCGGTAGAAAGACCGTATCGGTTCTAGGCACCATCACTTCCTTAACCGTCGTCTCAGAGAGCTGCTCGATTCCCTCGATCATCTGGCTGCGTTCCAGAGTTTCAGGCTCTCCCGCCTTTTCCGACTCATCCTTTTGTTTTCCAAACAGTTTAAGAAAAGGACTCACAGTATCAGTTCTCCCTTGTGTGTCTCCAGAACAGCTTCCTGCTCTACGAGCATGGGCTGGGATGTATCATTATTCTCGTGGTCTCTGCCGGCCAGGTGCAGGACACCATGGATCAATAGTCGCTTCAGCTCTTCGTCGGCGTCCACCTGGAACTCGACTGCATTCCTGTAAAGCGCGGGAAGTGATATGACAATATCGCCGGCAATATACTTTCTGACACCATTCTCTTCCACACTCTCGCCCATAGGGAAGGAGAGCACATCGGTAGCTTCGTCCTTGTTCCTGTAGTCTCTGTTTAGGTTCTGGATAAACTCATCGCCGCAGAAAAGCACCGAGAGGCTCCAATTTTCAAGTGAGAGGGTATTCAAAACCTTCAGAGCAAAGGCTTCGGCCTTTCCGAGCCAGGAGGGTTCAGCGATATCTCTCCATTCGAGGCTTACCTCGTTCACTGCTCCTTCTCCTTCTCGTCCTTCTGATTGGGGTACTCTATTCGGGAGTGAAATTGCCCCGCCATGATGCGGACAAAGGAATGGCGAATAACCTCCAAGTCCTTCAGGGTAAGTTCGCAGTTGTCCAGCTGGCCGTTCTGCACCTTGTCCATGATCATTTGCCGGATATGGGCATCCAGCCTGGGAATGGAGGGGTTTTTTATAGTCCTGCTGGAGGCTTCCACCGAATCTGCCAGCATTACTATGCCCGCTTCCTTGTTGATGGGAGGCGATCCGGGATAGGAAAAATCTTCAGGCCTTATGTTTTCGTCTTCTTTCTTGGCCTTGTCGTAAAACCAGGCTATTACCGAGTTGCCATGGTGCTGGGCGACTATATCCACTACTTCCTTGGGCAGCTTTAGTTCCTTGGCCTTTTCCGTACCCAGTTTGACGTGGCTGCGTATTACCGTGGCGGAAAGCCTTGGATTTATATCGTCGTGCTTGTTGGAACCCCTTTGGTTTTCCACAAAATACTCGGGCTGCTCTATCTTCCCAAGATCGTGGTAGTAGGCGCCTACTCGTGCCAAGAGGGGGTTGGCGCCCACATCTTCCGCCGCGGCTTCGGCCAGATGGGCTACGTTCATGGAATGGGCATAGGTGCCCGGCGCCTGGGTGAGCAATTCCTTGAGGGCTGGGGCATTCACGTCCGAAAGCTCTAGCAGCCTGAATCGAGTAGGAAGATTGAGGGACTGTTCCAATACTGGCAGAATGGCCAGTATCAAGGCTCCGCTTATGAATCCATTCATGGCCATATAGCCGGAAAGCCCCGCGAGCTGCTGAAGCCTCAGGCCTTGCTGAAGGAGAAGTATGAGACTCAGAAAAAACTGAACTGCGGCCTGGAGTACACAGGCGAGCACAAGATCCAGCCTGGTCTTGGCAATGGAAATGGTCATCGCAGCGAAAAAGCCCGCCAGAATCACGAATACCATCCAGTAGGGATTGAGATTGGCCGCCGATGCGGTGAGCATGGCCAGGACGACTGTAAAGGATAGCGCGTAGCGCTGGCCC
>CAZHSK010000152.1:0-3909 GCA_964535235.1 uncultured Treponema sp.
TCGGCGAGGAATTCCCCGAGACGAAGGGTGGGGCCCTGTGTGGCGCTCTGGTGGGGCACGGGGTTGGCGGTGGAGAAGGCGATGAAGAAGTCGCCTGAGCCGTTGGAGGAATAGAATCCACAGCGGGCCAGGCCGAGTCCGCCCCGGCGGGCCAGGCGCTCCAACAAGCGGGCATCTAAGGGGGCATCGGTGGCGATGACAACCATGCAGGAGCCGTCGGGCGCCTCGGCAAGCTGGGGCGGTTTGGGCTCATGGGGCGCTTGGGGTAAAGCCGGGGTCTTGGGCGCTGCAGGCGCTTTCGGCGCGGCGGTTTCTTGAGGCTGCTTGGGCGCGAAATCGTAGATGCCTAGTTCTCGGCCTACGGGGGCTCCGTTTACGCTGAGGATGCCGCCGAAATTAGTCTGGGCCAAGACACCGATAGTGTAGCCGCCTAGGCGCTTGGGTAGAACGCGGGAGGCGCTTCCGATGCCGCCTTTGAAGCCGAGGCATGAGCAGCCTGTGCCGCCGCCGACATTGCCTTCCAGAGGAGAGCTCTGGGTTGTGTCGGCGTGGCGGGCGGCTTCGATTGCCGCCATTACGTGGTCTTTGTGGACATGCCGGCCTTGGATGTCGTTGAGGTATCCGTCGTTGATGTCGCCTACTATCGGGTTGACCGTGCCGGTGTGTATGCCGATTTCGGGACTCTGGGCGCAGGAGTACTCGACCAGGGCGTCGGCCACCAGGGGGAGGTTGAGAGTGTTGGTGAGGGCTATGGGGGTTTCCATGACGCCCATTTCCCTGATTTGCGCGAAACCGGTGGATTTTCCGAAGCCGTTGAGGACAAAGCAGCCAGCCCGGACTTTTTCTCTGAAGAGATTGCCCGCGTGGGGAAGTATGGCGGTAACGCCGGTGCGGATCGGTCCTTTTCCGGGCACCAGGGGGCCTTGTCCCTGGATGAGGGTGCTGTGCCCCACGGCGACGCCGGGTACGTCGGTGATGGCGTTATGCGGCCCTGGGGAAAATATTCCAATGTCGATGCCGATATCCCTGGCTCGTGGTCGGCTACTCATGTCGGCTCCTTGGGCGGCTAGTGCGATGTGAGGGCTCTTAGCTTTGTCCGCAGCACATCGCGGGTCTTATCGCCGCAGGGTTTTAGTTCCTAAAAAGGCGGGCTTCCTTTACCTGGAGCGCGCCATCGTTTATACTCATTGTAGAACAGTAATAAAGGCCAAGGAGGCTCTATGTATATTCTCGATTACACATCCAAGCGTTATCCCGAACTGGTAGCGAAGGTGGACACGGTGGTGATTCCCGTGGGCAGCCTGGAAGCCCACGGCCAGCATTGTCCTCTGGGCACGGACATTCTCATTCCCGAGCGGATGTGCGAGGATCTGGAAGAGGCGGCGGGCGAGGAGCTTCTGATTGCTCCGGCTATCAATTATGGCTATACGCCCATGCTGATGAGCTTTCCGGGCACGGTGACGATTCCAGCGGAAACCCTCATTTCGCTCTACACCGAGGTAGGGTTGGGCTTCGTGAAATGGGGAGCCAAGAATATCGTGTTCATGAACGGTCACGGCGGCAACATCTCCCTTCTGAATATCGCCTGCGACAGGATCGCCCAGGCGGGGGGCACGGCTATGGTGATCAGCTGGTGGGCTACCTACTCCCAGGACATCCTCAAGATTTGCGATACCCAGGGTCATGCCGGGGAGGATGAGACCGCGGTGATTCTGGGCATCGACGCGACCCTGGTAGAGGATTCCGCCCGGAGCGTTCACATGAAGAAGGCTTTCAACCTGCCCTTGGCTGGGCCGGGTCAGACAGCCGCCAGGTATCCCAAGGCTATGAGCGGGGATTCCACCAAAGCCACGGTGGAAAAGGGCGAAAAGCTTCTGGCCATGATGCTCGAGAAGAACCTGGAGTATATCGGCCGCATGCGCAAGGGCGAGTTCACCGACCCGATCGCGTGATCAAAGGCAAAAGGCGGCGTAGAGAGGCAAGGATTTCAGCCCGTTCTGGATTCCGAACTGTCGCGTGGACAGACGGATGCTCAGATCGGGCTTATATCGTTCTCGGTATACAGAAAGGCTTCGGGACTTTGCATGCTCTCCCGCTTTTACTTCGATGGGGATTAAAATCTCCCCTTTTTGCAGTATAAAATCCACTTCGGCCTTCCCTCCTGACTCCCAGTAATAGAGAGGGTAGCCTTTCGCCCGGAGAGTCTGGGCGACATAGTTTTCCACCATAGCGCCCAGAAAGGTGAAACCGGCATGCTCCGAGAGCATCATCGATGTGGGGATGCCCGATTTATTGGTCAGAAGCCCCACATCGCTCATGTAGAGCTTGAACGCCGAGAGGTCGCGATAGGCTGAGAGAGGCATAAACGCGCCTTCAATCCTCTCGCACTTCTCCACAAGGCTCGATGCCGAAAGCCAATCGATGGAGGCTCCGAAAAGTGTCGCGGAGCCGCCCTTTTTCACCACTTTATATTGAAATTTCCTGTTCTCCTTGGCCAACTGGGCCGGGATGCTGTCGTAGCAGGCGATGATCTTAGATGTTTCGGTAGGAAGCGCATATTTCGTCATGTCTGCGGTATAGGCCGAGAGGATTGCTTGCTGTACGAGGGAAGAATCCATTACTTTTTTTTCGCGCAGATAGGCGTTTATCGCTGCCGGCATTCCCCCGACAACCAAGTAAATTCGATATAAATCCAGGGCTTTGCCATGGAGGGCTTCGGGCAATGGACGGTTTGTGTTGAATCCTTCCTGTATTGCGGTAACCAGGAGGTCTTCACCCAGGGCTTCCAGGAATTCTTCGAAATCCAGGGGATTGAGGGTGAGTAGCTCTACGTTGCCCACGGGGAATGAGGAAGATCGGTTCTTGACCGATACCCCGAGGGTGCTTCCTGCAGCGATGATTCGGTACTCTGGAACGTTTTCCCTAAAATATTTGAGGCTGGTGAGAGCTCTCGGGCATGCTTGGATTTCATCAAAGACGATAAGTGTTGTATCGGCGACGATGGCACGGCCTGAGTATGCCTCGAGAAGGTTGATGAGCCTTCCAGGATCGAGATTAGCCTCGAAGTCTTTGGCCAGGGCTATATCTATTTCGAAGTTGATATAGAGGGTGTCGCTAAAGTGGTTCGCGCCGAATTCCTTTATCAGCCAGGTTTTGCCTACCTGCCTGGCGCCGTAGAGTATAAGCGGCATTCTTTCGCTCTTGTTCTTCCACGCGATGAGGTTCGCCATCAAGGTTCTTTTCATAGTTTCCTCGATGTAAGTATAGTCTGAATGATAGTTAAGTCAAGAAAAATACTGAATTATAAGATAAAAACGAATTTAACTATCATTATTGAGTATGCGTGGTGTAAGGCGGGCGCATAGATCCGCGCCTTAAGCCCTGTGAATTGCTCTGTAGTTTGCGCCATTAAGTCCAGAAATTACGCCATTATTACGACTTGTAGTCCAAATATTACGCCAATATTTGGACATAAAGTCCAAATATCGCGCTGATTTCTGGACTTTAGTCTAAAAAGTTGTATACTAAAGTCATGAAAAGTCGAAAAGTTTCTGCATATATTCATGAGCAAGCCACTAGAACGATGGGTAGAATCCTTGTGTTCACGGGTGCACGCCAGACTGGCAAGACAACTTTGGCACGGGCTGGTTTTCCTGAGTACGAGTATCTCTCGATCGAAGATCCCATTATGCGGGATCAATATAAAAAGCTATCTTCCGCTCAGTGGAAAACATTGTATCCTCACGCGATCCTGGACGAGGTGCAAAAAGAGCCTCAGCTCGTCGAAAGCATCAAGGCTGTCTACGATCAATGGCAAGAACCTCGCTATATCCTTCTCGGCTCGAGCCAGCTTTTACTGCTCGAGAAAGTTAAAGAGAGCCTTGCCGGGCGTTGTACGATACTCGATCT
>CAZHSK010000153.1:0-2545 GCA_964535235.1 uncultured Treponema sp.
ACCAATGTGGTGGGCAAGGCCGCGGGCTGGATTGTGGATATTCTGGCCGATGCCCAGGAGTTATAGCCAGCCCGCCAATCACGCGTAAAGTCTGAAATAAACAAAAAGCCCGGCTTGTTTGCCGGGCTTTTTTTATTCGCGCGATGAGCCTTTTCAGGCTTGGGGGTGGAGGATAACCTTGACTGCCCCATCCCTGCGCTCTCTAAACACTCCCAGGGCGGTTTCGTACTCTTCCAGGGGGAAGCCGTGGGTGATAAGAGGCTTCAGATCCACCAGGCCTTTGGCGAGAAGGCTTACCGCCCTACCAACGTTGGCCCGGCTTTCTCCCCTGTTGGTGATGATGTCCTTGTCGTTGAGGGAGAGGTTTTCCAGGTCCACGGTAAGGGGTTTGTGGGCAATGGAGAGCATGAGTATCTTGCCGTTGCGGCAAGTGGCTTTGACGGCCAAATCCAGACCCGCCTGGGTACCCGAGGATTCGATGGCGTAATGGACGCCCAAGCCCTTGGTGTCGCCCAGTATAACTTCGAGCGGATCTTCGACCGATGCGTCGATTGTGCGCTGGACGCCAATTTTTGTGCCCACTTCCAGTCTATCGGCCAGCACATCGCTTAAATATACCTTATCGGCGCCGAGGGCATTGGCGGCGGCCGCGGCGGCCAGGCCTAGGGGGCCTGCGCCGATGACCAGGACTCGCTGGCCGGCGATGTAGCCGCCCAAGTTTTCGATGCCATAGAGCACGCAGCCCAGGTTGGTGACAAGGCTGGCTTCGTCGAAGGATACGGTATCGGGGATTTTGTGGACGGTATTTATGTGGTTGACGACGTATTGGGCGTAGGCGCCGGGGGTGACATGGCCGTTGCAGCGGTGGCCTTTGGCTCTGTTGCCGTAGTTGAGGCAGGAGGTGTAGTCCCCTAGCCGGCAGTTTCGGCAGCGGCCGCAGCCTAAGTGAGCTTCCACGGTGACCCTGTCGCCTATTTCGAACTCGTCCACCGTATCGCCTAGGGCGACTACGGTGCCGGCATATTCATGGCCCAGAATGGTCTGGCCGTAGGGGCTTTGGCCGGGGAAGGGTTTTTCCATCATACCCAGGTCGGAGCGGCAGATGGCGCAGGATTCCACTCTTATGAGGACATCTGCGGGACCTGGGCTGGGTACTGGAAGGCGCTGCATTTGGAGGCTATTGGGGCCCATGAGCACCACGGCGTTCATGGTATCTGGGATTGCGATGGGAGAATTTTGGGCTACAGTGGGCTGGTGATTCATTCCTGTTCTTCGGCCTTCAACCCCGCTCCGCTCTTAATGATCTGGCTCATTTCGCTTTCGATGTTGTCGATGTGGTCCTTCATTATTTTGCGAACTTCTTCGGCCTTGCCTTCTTTGAGCCCCTGGTAGATACGGCGGTGAAAATCCAATGAATGGGGTACGATACCGGGCCTGAGCTTTACCACCAATTCCTGATTCTGGTGCATGTAATGCTGGATAGTGGTGTTGATTTCCAGGAGGATGTGATTTCCGCAGGCGCTGAATACGGCACGGTGGAATTCTTCGTCGAAGTGGATGAACTGCTTGTAGTCTTCAGCGAATTCTTCCATTTTGGCCAGGTGCTGGCCAATGAGTTCGAGCTCTTCGGAGGTGGCGTTTTCTGCGGCCAGGGCGACGGCTTCGGGCTCTACAATTCTGCGCACTTCGATGATTTTTTCCACATCTCTGTGCTTGTGGATTCTGTCTAAAAAGCCTTCCATGAGGTTGTTGGATGTGGCGATAGAGGTGACATAGGTGCTTTTATTGCGCCTTTCTATGAGCCCGAGATATACGAGTACCCTAAGGGCTTCGCGCACGGTGCCGCGGCCGACTCCTAGCTGGAGGCCTAAATTTTCCTCGGAGGGGAGCTGTTGGCCCGGCTTGAGCTTCTGCCTGAAAATTTGATCTTTCAGGTACTCGATAATTTGCTCCGTGACTGAGCTTCTGTCTATCTTGGCAAACTTCATGACGAACACCTCTATCCTTTCGTGATCAGTCGAGGCGCTTTATGTAAAGGTCTCGGCAAACTTTAATTGATATAGTGCAACAATTATGTCACTATATCAGACAATACAACAATCGGCAAATGAAATTTACTTGTTCCTCAATCGATCCTATTTCTGAATCGCCCGAATTTTGAAAATTTTCAATAGGGAATTATAATAAGCTTATTTTAAAAAATAAAGCCTCGATTTACCGATACAAATAGGCTGATATATTGTTTCTATACTATTAGAGAAATGTAATTCAATGATTGACAGGGGGCTGTTGTAGTACAGTATAATGATCACACTCTGGAACCGATCACTATCAGGCCTCTGACAGCACCACATTATGCACGGTTCCAACTGTCTTACCACAGACATATTTATTAACTTGGAGGTCCTATGAGCCAGCCTAAAATGATGCGCGCCGCCGTACTTCACGACTGGAATGATATTCGCATGGTAGAGCGCCCTGTTCCGACCCCCGGAGCGGGAGAGGTTCTTATCAAGGTCGAGTCCTGTTCGATCTGCGGCGGAGA
>CAZHSK010000153.1:2645-3893 GCA_964535235.1 uncultured Treponema sp.
TGAACAAGGAAGATCCCATTGCGGCGGTAAAGCGCGAGACCGGTGGCTACGGCGCGGACTTAGTGCTGCTCACCGCCGGCAACAGCGCCAGCCTTCAGCAGGCAATAAGGATTGTCCGCAAGGGCGGCGATATCGTGATGGTGGCCCATTATGAGGACACCGTATCGGCAGACCTGGGTCTTTGCGTGCAGAATTCCAATAATCTCTATACGGTCAGGGGCGAGGGCAAGCGCTGTACCCACAGGGCTCTCGAGCTGATGCGCATGGGCAAGATTCAGGCTAAGGATCTGCTCACTCACTCTTATCCCCTGGACGAGATCAGGGAAGCGTTCAGGGTTTTCATGGCCAGGGAAGGCGGGGCGATCCGCATCGTCCTCCATCCCTAGAAGTAATAATCATTTTTAAGGAGAACAGCGTGGATAACATGTCAATCTACCGGTACATGGATGTCGGCATCGTGCATTTCAAAGCCTTCCCCGAGATTGTCAACGGCGAGGGACCGATTGTCGAAAGCCTTCAGAAGATTATCGAGGATGACTTCTGGACCGCCATAGAGGTGGGCTGGATAAAGGACGACAAGACGCGCCAGGATGTGCGCACCCTGCTGGAGGTGTCGGGCTTGAGGGTCTGCTACGCTACCCAGCCCAGGGTTTTCGGCCAAAAGCTCAACCTGAGCGCCCTTGACCCCAAGGAGCGCAGGGCGGGTATAAACGGCGTGAAGAAGGGTATCGAGGAAGCCTACCATGTGGGCGCCACCTCCATTCGCGTGCTTTCGGGCAAGGATCCCGGGGACGAGAAGCGGGAAGAGGCCAAGAAGGTATTTGCGGAGAGCCTCATGGAGCTCTGCGAGTTCACCAAGGAATTCGGCGACGCGAAGCTCTATATGAAGATTTTTGACCGCGACCAGGACAAGAAAGCGCTTATCGGCCATTTCAAGGATGCCGCCGACGTGCTGGACATGGTGGCTCCCCACTACGACAACTTCGGATCCCTGGCCGATCTGTCCCACTTCCCCCTCTTGGGTGAGAAGCCCGAAGATGCCATTCCCCTGGTGGACAAGTATCCTATGCATTTCCATATCGGCAACTGCATCATGAAGGATTGGAGGCACCCGCTCTACGGCGATCTCCAGCCCAGGTTCAATATCGCCGATGGCGAGGTATGGACCAAGGACGTGCGGGATTATTTCAGGCTTCTGCTGGACCGCAAACTGCTCAAGCCAGAGAATAAGCCCGTGATGAGCGTCGA
>CAZHSK010000154.1:0-3882 GCA_964535235.1 uncultured Treponema sp.
CTGGAGCTTCGTCAGCGCCATCAGGCCGTCGCCGGTGCGTACTAGAATGCCCCGGGTTTTGTCTATGCCGATTATAGTGCCTGGCGCAACATTGGGCAATGCATCGGATTTATCCTGGGTATTCCGGCTTCCATAGGGTTCGGCCCCCAGAATGGAAAGGCGCTGACCCTTGAGGAAGCTGAAAGCACCTGGCCAGGGGTCGAAGGCTCGGATCATCCTGTCCAGTTCTGCTGTCGGTCTGGACCAGTCCAGCAGGCCGTCTTCTTTGAGGATTTTGCGACAGTAAGAGACTTCACCCGCCTGGGGCTTGCTTCTGGCCTCGCCCCTCTCCAGGGTTGTAAGCACATCGACGCAGAGCCTGGCTCCGATTCCAGCGCAGAGTTCCGACAAGGATGCGGCTGTTTCCCTTCCATGCAGGGGTACTTCCTCCACGGCGAGCAAATCGCCGGTATCCATTTCCAATGCTATGCGCTGCACCGAGACGCCGGTTTTGCTATCCCCGTCCAGAATGGCTTGCTGGATGGGCGAGCTGCCTCTGTGGCGGGGTAGGAGGCTCGGATGGACATTGATGCCTCCCCAGGGGAAGAGGGACAAAAACTTGGGGCCGAAGATTTTGCCATAGGCAAAGGCGACGAGAATATCTGGCTTATGAAGGGTGATCATTTGTCGCTCTTTAGAACCGAGGGTTTCGAATTCGAAAATGGGAAGCCCTTCCCCATGTGCTTCCCTCGCCGCCTGAGCCACGGCAGTGGGAAGAAGGGTTTTGCCTCGCCCCTGGGGAGAGGGGGGATTGGTGAGGACAGCCACGAGTTCGTGTTCCTTGCCCAGTGAAAGGAGGCAAGGTATGGCTATTGAGGGGCTGCCGGCGAACAGAATTTTCATTGGAATCCTACATTTTCACCAGTCGTTGATAATGCTTGAGCGCCCTTTCCTTCTTGAAGCTGCTGACCCTGTCTATGAAAAGCTTGCCGTCCAGATGATCGTACTCGTGGAGAATAACCCTGGCGAGCAGGTCTTCGGCTTCTAAACTGAAAACCTTGCCTCTTTCGTCCCTGGCCTGCACCTTGACCGCGGCGGGGCGTTTTACCATGAAATAAAGGCCGGGAAATGAAAGGCAGCCTTCTTCGTACTCCGACTCCTCGGGGCTAGTCATTATGATCTCTGGATTGACAAAGACCCGCTGGCGATCGCCTTCCACTTCGGTGACAAAAATACGCTTAGGTACGCCCACCTGCGGAGCAGCCAGACCAATGCCGCGATCATGATGCATGGCTTCGAACATTTCCTTGCACAGAAGTTCGAGTTCCTGATCGAATTCAATAACCGGCTCTGCCCGGGTTTCCAGGACCGGGTCTCCGTATATGACTACTTCCCTCATCGTAGAGGCTCCTATTTAAGTGGTGGGATCTCGAATTTATCCCCCACCTTCAGGCCCACCTTGGTGAACCAGCCCTGGGGAACTTCGAGGGCATAGCGTATGCTGCGCTCCGAAAGCCTGGGGTCTTCGGAAAAGGGAACGAGATCCAGTATTTGAAATATAGTACCATCGGAGCCCAAATAGGCAAGCGAAAGGGGAATGGAGGTGTTTTTCATCCAGAAGGCCATTCTCTGGTCGCTCTCAAAAACAAAGAGCATGCCCTTGCCCTCCTCCAGGCTTTTTCTAAACATCATGCCCTTATTGCGCTCCTCTTCTGTCATGGCCAGTTCGACCAGGATGGAGACATCTCCCGAAGTGATCAGGCTGGTCTTGAGCGTAGGGTTGGGCTTGGTGTCGCTTCCCGACCGGGCAGAACAGGAGGTAGAGAGCATCAGAAAGAAGACGAGAAGAAAGAGGGTGCCTTTCTTTGCCTGTGCTTTTATATTATGCGTGAACATGCGCTGCGCTCCTTGATAATTTCCGTGGGTTTTAGCATATACCGGGTGAGAAAAATTAAAAAGGCTGCCGACATGGGCAGCCTTTTCATTGAACGGAATAGAGTTCCGGAATTTAGCCGAAACCCTTCGATTCAGGGTAAGAGACCTTTAGTAGCCGCCCTTGGAGTCGTGGGTCTTTCTAGTTTTCTTCATAAGCTTGCGGGTTAAGGCCTTCTGCTTGCGGTTCTTGATAGTGGAGGGTTTTTCAAAATACTCCCGTTTTTTCCATTCACGAATAATGCCCTCTTTCTCGACCATGCGCTTGAAGCGTTTGATGGCTTTCTCGAGGGGCTCGCCGTCTTCGACCATTATTTGCCGGATAGTAATCACCTCCCTTCTTGGCTAGGTGGCAAGGATTCACCGGAAAGCCATTCTTTGTCAAGTATCGGGCGTGACAGCCAATACTCGGGATTCACCGATTGCAGGCCTACGCGCATTTCCCAGTGCAGGTGGGGGCCGGTGGAAAGGCCGGTGGAGCCCAACTTGCCTAGGAGCTCGCCGGCCCCCAGCACCGAGCCTTCGGTGGTATCTATAGAGGAAAGGTGCATGTAGATGGAGAAGAGGCCGGGGAGGTGCTCCAGCACAACGGTATTGCCCGTGACAATCCGCGGCTGGGCAAAGACGACACGGCCGGGGGCGCAGGCCAGGACGGGGGTTCCTGCAGCCCCGCCCAAGTCCAGGCCGCCGTGGATGGAGGCGTCGGCTGAACCATTGGAATAGAGGTAGCGTCGTTGGTCAGCGAAGCCTGAGGTGATGCGCCATGAACCCTTAAGGGGTTTGATCATAGATTCCAGGGCGAAGAGGGCGGTTGAATCCTTGATTCCGAAAACCTTGGCGAAGGCCTGGGTTTCGGCGGTTTTAACCGGGTCGGGCGCGGTACGGATCGCGGTATTGGCGCTGTTGAGGGGGATGTCCTCCCGGGCGAAGCTTTTGGCTTGGATGCCGATGGTTCGGACGAGGGACAGCTCGGCGGGGGCTTCGTCGGGCTGGTCGGGCTCGGCCACCGGATTGGATTGGGATGCTGGGGCTGATTCGGCCGCGGCGGCCGAGCCTAGGGTGGCCGTAAGGGTCAGGGTGGCGGCGCCGGCTTTCGCGTCCAGGGGCACGGCCATAATAAAGCCATAGAGGTAGCCGGGGGTATCGGAGGGCATGTAGAAAGCCGGCGCCGCTGCCATGGCCTTGCCGTCGGCGCGGTTTAGGGTTGCCTTAGCCTCCACAATTGGCCTGTCGCTGTTGAGCCAACAAACAAGGGGGTCGCCGGGCGCAATGACAGAAGGCGCAGAGAGGGACTGGGCCACCGCGCCGACGGCACAAAGTAAAAGAGCGACAAAAAGAAAGGCCGCCCTCGCAGTATTGCCTAAGCGAAACCGGTATCCAGCCGGACGAATATCCCTAGTCCTGATTCGATAATTCCCGATACAACTCCTCCCTCGCGTCATCGACGCCCTTTCCCAACTTATCTATATATCTTATACTCAAATTTATTGTTATTCCCGTCCAGGAGAGATTAATGCTTTTTTCGATAGGCAACCTGATCACCCTCGCCATAGTGCTTGTCTTTTTCTTTGTTTACCATAAGCTTACGGCCAATAACAGGTCCCTGGAAAAAGTTAAACGTCTGGCCGACAAGCTGGAAGTCCAGCTCAACGATTATGTAGGGGAGCGGGCCGAAGAGCTCAAGCATTACGGCATAGACCTGGATGTGCAGCAGAAGGCTGCCAAGATAGCCCTGGAAAAACTTCAGACCGCCCAGGCGGCAGTGGCCGAAAAAGCCGAGGCTGTAGGAGCGATTGCAGAGCGATTCAAGGAATACGATGACGTTTTGGCCAAGCTCATGGATATGACAGCCCGGGTGGACGAAAACCTCAAGCGCATCCACGAGGAAGAGGTTTTTGCCGAGGGTGTCAACCGCAAGCTGGACCTGGCCAAGAAGAGCCTCACGGCGATTGAGCGAGAAATGCCCCTCCT
>CAZHSK010000155.1:0-2086 GCA_964535235.1 uncultured Treponema sp.
TTCCCGCTGGCTTGGCGCCTCAGAGAGAGCAGAAGCTTGTGATAAAGCGGGAAATCGATACAACACCACCAGCCGGCGCTCAGCTCGAAACAAAGATGGTGACCCGGCACCTACTCTTCGGTATTCGTCACCACAATCTCCCCTCCTTGATGGCAGGCAAGATTTACGCCATGCTCGCCCGTCCTTATGCCAAAGGCAGGGACTGGTTCGATCTGCTGTGGTATGCAAGCCAGATTCCCGCCGTGGAACCCAACAAGTCGCTGCTTTCGAACGCCTTGGCGCAGGGAAGCCCTGGCCATGACTCAGCGATTCAAGCTTCAGAATGGAAGGAAGCCCTCACCGCTAAGCTCGAAAGCCTGAACTTCGAGGCGCTCCAAGCCGATGTGGAACCTTTCCTGGAGTGGCGTGAAGATAGTACCGCGCTCAATGAGGTTGCTCTGCGGGCGGCTATATCGAAATAAGGGAAGACAGGATCACGGGACGGCAGGATGAACAGGGAAAACCTCTCATCAACCTTGAGAGTATTGGCATCCTGTCTATAATGCCCACCACGGTAAAGCAGTGACGCGATCCGAAATCCGCTGGGGATAGCGACAACGACAAACGATGTAACCCTGCGATGTTCTATCCGCGTGGTCGACAATGAAACTCTCCAGATGCCGGGCGTCCTGCTTGGTCGGATTCTCAGTCCATTTTACCTCGATGGGGTAAAGCTCTCCCGTCCGCTCCACGATAAAATCCACCTCAGCCCCGCCCGAGGTGCGAAAATAGGAAAGACTACCCTCTCCAATAAAAGAAAGCCGCTTATAGAGCTCTATACCCACCCATTGCTCGAAAAGAGAGCCTGGATCCACCCTGAGCGTATCAGCCGAGAAAGAAAGGCCGGCCGCCGCGTTCCTGACCCCAAGGTCGAAGTAAAAGAAGCGGGGGCTCGACAAAACAGCCTTGCGAGGACTACCGGAAAAGGCGGGCACCATGAACCCCAGAAACATATCCTCAAGAAGTTGATAATGCGCCTTGATCGTTGGAGCTGAGAGACCCGTTTCCTTCGCAATACCGGCAAAATTGACAATCCTGCCCGATTCAGCCGCCGAAAAGGAGAGAAATCGAAGGAAGGGACCCCATTCCCTGATGCGCGTCTCCCTATGTAACTCCTCCTCGATATAGGCTGACGCATAGGTTTGCAGGAGATCCGCACGAAGGGATCTGGACGATGATTCAGTCGTGCTCTCGGTTGCGATTGCCGGAAGGTCGCCGAAAATAAGCCGATCTTCGAGCGACCGACGCGGAAAAGGAGGCAAGGGATCGTCATCGTTCGCGGCTACGTTCCACAGGGCGGGAATCGCGCTGCCCTTTCCCAGCACGTCACCGGTCGGGTAGCCACGCAGCTCGATGGGGGCGTATTCCACGCTCATAAGCGGGTACAGATGATGGAGAATGCTTCTTCCGGGAAGGAGATTGCTGCCCGTCTGCCTCAAGCGCCGCGACGAGCTTCCGCAGAGGATAAACCGTGTACGCAGTTGATTGTCGAAGCGGCGCTTTTCATCATCGAAAATATACTGCACGGCATCGAAAAGCTCCGGAACCGTCTGCGCCTCATCGATAAAGACGCAGCGGTAGGAAGAAACCTGCGGAAGCGATTGGTACAGCTCTATTAAAAGTCCCGGCCGCGACGTAAAGCGGGCTCTCTGCAAAGGATCGGAGAGGTCGAAGATGAGGGCGTCCTCGGGCAGGAGGCTCCTTATCAGAGTGGATTTACCTGTTTGGCGGGCGCCAAAAAGAATATGGACAAAGGGCTGCCTCATCTTCTGTGCAAACAGGTGAGAAAATGCCCTTCTGTAGTGATTCATAAAGTTATGATATTGTTTTAGTCAAGAAATGTAAAGTATATGTTTACTACAAGATAATCGGATGGGCAGGATGTATCAGTATGCCCGAAGAGGGAGTCGAACCCTCGTCTCCGCCGACAAAGCACGCGGACGCTTCCCAAGGCGGTATTCATTCCCGCTTACGCCATTCGGGCCTATACATTAATTTAAAACATCTTCCTTCGCTAATTCATCTTCAAGCGCTTTTTGCACGAACT
>CAZHSK010000155.1:2096-3807 GCA_964535235.1 uncultured Treponema sp.
GCATTTTTATGTAACTCGGGCGAAATTCGTACATTGAAACTGCCCTTGTACGATTTTTCGGCATTCTTGCCGTTTCTTATGCATATATCGAGATAATCCTCAACAGATTCCTGGAAAGCGGTCTTGAGTGCGTCAACGCTTTTTGCCTCAAAAGAAACCAGGTCTTCTATCCCTTCAATTTTACCATAAAAAACCTCATCCTCGGCGCAATAGTGCACGGATCCCATATATTCTTTGTAGGTAAGTACGTCTTTCATACTATCTCCAGTTCTTCCCGTACCAGATCTATTTGATACATCTTCAGTTTGTGACCTGGGATTTAAATTATATATCGGCTGCATTTTCGAATAAATACTTTTCAAAGAAGACAGGGTACCGCGATGCACAGGACGTACGGGAAAAATTTTAAGGGAAACAAGAGCCGGTTCAGGAACGGGAAGGTTTGTGATGTTTTTACTGGATATAAATATATGTAACTACATTATCGATAAAAATCCTCGGTCAGTTGTCGAGAGAATAATGCACTATAAGCCTAACCAGATCATGCTCTCCGCTATATCGATAGGTGAGCTTGAATACGGCGTGTCGAAAGGCAAAAACAGGGAACGCAATAGAATCGCATTGATCGATTTCGCCTCCGGATTCGATATAGTTCCGTTTACCGATTCCGATGCTGAAATATTCGGAATCATACGAGCGGATCTCGAACGAAAAGGTCAAACCATCGGATCGTATGATATGCAAATTGCCGCACAGGCTATTTCCCGTGGTCTAGCATTGGTGACGAACACTACCAATGAGTTTGAAAGAATAAAAGGATTGAAGCTAGAAAATTGGGTATAGGGAAAGCAGCCAGGAATACATGAAATCAGGATCAACAGGACTTATAGCTCAACTTATCTTTCTTCTCTTCTCTTTTCCAAAAGCGTTTTTCTGTTGATCCTGCTGATCCTGGCGTCCTTTCTTAAAAGGCGAACCCTGGGGGCTGACCCCGCTAATCAGCTTTTAGTACAAAAACTTCGAGCTTGCTCCATCCACCAACACGGTCTGGCCGCTTACGTAGGAGGCGGCAGGGGAGAGAAGGAAGGCGCCCATCTTGCCAAATTCCTGCACTTCGCCGATACGCCCCAAGGGAATGGCGGCCTCACGCTCGGCCTGGCGCTTTTCGGGGGTTTTACCCGCTGAAGAAGCCTCGTGAGCGATGAGTTTGACCAGGCGCTGGGTCATTATGTTGCCCGGGGCAATGTTATTGACCCGCACACCATGAGGGCCTAATTCCACTGAAAGAGCCTTGAGCAGGCTGGACACACCGGAGCGCATCACGCCGGAGAGAATGAGCCCAGGCCAGGGTTCTTTGACCGAACTGGAGGTGATGGCGAGGATGGATCCCTTCTGTGACTTGATGGACGGAAGCACTTCGCGGATAAGGCGCACCGAGGACATGAGGGTTATTTCAAAGGCGCCGTACCAGGCTGCATCATTGGCAAAGGATTGAAAATTGCCGGCAGGAGGACCGCCTGCATTAACCAAGAGACCCCATGGTTCGCCCAGATTTTTTTTGCCTTCGGCCACCCAGGCGCTAATGGAGGGTGCAGAAGACATATCCAGAACTGAACCGGCTACCTTACCGCCGGAATCTTTGGCCACAGGCTCCAAGTGCTTTACAGCGGCATCCAGGCGCTCCTTGGAGCGGCCGCCCAGGAATACCAAA
>CAZHSK010000156.1:0-3796 GCA_964535235.1 uncultured Treponema sp.
GATCTTGTCGCCATGAGCTGCGTAGAATGCCTTCATCTTCTCGAAAGCCTTGGGCCTGTCCCAGAAAGCCGTGTCTTCGGCCAGTTTGTCCACTTCAATTCCGGCGTCGGTGACGGCCTTGATGGAATACTGGGTGCGGAGTTCGGCATCCTGGTGTCCGGGCTCGCCCTTGAGCATGATGTACTGGATCTTGCCGTCCTTATTCTTGTCGGCTGCGGGATTGGCCTTCCAATAATCTACTACAATCTGTCCCTGCATGGTGCCGGACTGCTCGGCCTTGGCGCCTACGTAGAATACCTTGTCCCATTTGGCCATATCTTCGGGCAGAGGCTCGCGGTTGAAAAATACTACGGGGGTCTTCTTGGCCTTGGCCTTTTCAAGTATGGTCGCCGCCGCTGTCCGGTCGACGGGGTTGATGGCGATCGCCTTCATTTTCTTGGAAAGGAAGGCGTCCACCTGGTCGTTCTGGGTGGGCTGGGCGTTCTGGCTGTCCACTACTTCGACTTCGGCCTTGTCCGTCGCGTTTTCTGTGATGGCGTTGCGGACGTAGGACATGAAGGTGTCGTCGAATTTGTAGATCGCGACACCAATTTTGGGTTTGCCGCTGGCCCCACCACCGCAGCTTGCGAGGATGAGGACTACTACAGCAAGAGAAACAAGAAGCTTTTTCATATGCTTCCTCCTGTGAACGTAGCGCCATATTTTAGTAATCCGGCGCAACTACGATTTTAGGCATCCCGGGCTTGGCTGTCCATATCCCGATAAGGGTGTTAGTAGGTGCTATTGTCCTTTATTTACTGCCTTAAATTCGATTTAGACGTTATACGTTTTCTTAGCCTTTCGCCAGAATATGAAGCCATACAAGGCGGGCAATATTTCGCATCCATCCCACGCAGGCCAAGATGATGAAGGCAGCGTACATTCCGGGCTCCATTGTCATGAGATCATGGTACCCCAGGCGGGGGATGCCTAAAAAAAGTCCTACCAGAAGAGGGGCGGTAAATAGAAGGAAGGTTCTTAAGGCGATGCCGACCACTGTTCTTGCGAGTATAAGGGGGTGAAGAATTCTGCCCCGGCCCAGCTCTTTTCTTTCCAGGAGGTTCTTAGCCCAGGATCTGGACATAGCCGTTTGAAAAAGCCGACTGGCGAGGTATACAAAAAGGCTGATTCCCAGAATTATTAAGAGGCGGTTCAAGGGGAAGAGCCGCGAACTGGAGCCCGTGAAGAGAAGGCTTTCTGCCGCCTCTGTGAGGAGAGGAAGTACTATATTGGATTGCAGAACTCCACCCTGGGCTGAAAGAATGGCAATGCCTGCATTCCTCTCCGGCCAGATCACGACTCTCGAGGAGAAACCCTCGACCGATCCTCCCTGGAATATCCTGCGATCGCCCCTCGCGGTTTCTATGCGCCAACCGAAACCCGAACCGCCGGAGGGCAAGAGGGGCTGGTAGAGCTTAGGTACCTTCGCTGGAGGAATGCTTTGTATGCCCCTCGAGGGCGGAGCAGTGATGTAAGAAAGGAACTTGGCAACGTCCTCGGCTGTGCTCACGATGCCGTCGGCAGGCGCAGCCATGACAGGCACCCTTGAATCGTAGGGAAAGGAGAGTCCGAAGAACAATCCCGATCCCACCGCAAGGCCCTGGAGGGAGTCCGGTTCGGCGGTAGTGCCATGCATGCCTAGAGGTATGAGAAGACTTGATTCCAGAAGTTCGGCGAAGGGTTTTCCCCCGGCATTTTCCATCACGGTGCCCAGAAGCCTGTAGGCCAGCCTGCTTCTGGGCATATTTTCCTGGGTAAATCTGGAGAGCAGAAAACCTTCAGGATCCAGTTCTCCCGCTTCAATGCCTGAGACCCTGGACCTAAATCCCCGCAAATCCCTCTCGCTCAGATCCACTGAGTGAGAGGCTATCTGGAGTATTGTGACGGGCTTTTCACCTTCGATAAGCTCGGACCGTGGTGCAGCCTTGATCGCGCTAGTACCACTTGTGTCGCCCTGGTCTGAGCCGCTGCGGCTTCCCACCAAATCCCTGAGACTCCTGGGCTTGGACATATCCAGATCGGGGAGGTATTTAGTGATTTCATCATCCAAAGAAAGGCCACCGCTCAGACTCAGAGAGTAGAGAAGCGCACCTGAAAGTATTTCCGAACTGGGACCGAGGTACATGGGAGTATCCCTGGCCAGGGGCTTGCCGTTCCCGTCCTTTCCGAAGGATTCCTGGAAAATTATTTTTCCGTCTCTGCAAATAGCCACGGAAAAGCCGGCATTGGCTTGCCTGCGACGCTCGGTGGCGAAGAGGGATGAAAAATCAGTGTAACGATCGGGGGCGGCTTCGGGCAAATAGATCATCGCCGCCACGGTGGCGGCGATGATAATCCATGGGATAAGTTTTCTTAGCCAGCGCATCTGCCATTAGTATAGCAGGGCTCGAGCCTTAGAGCGAGTAGAGCAGATCCTCGTAATTGGGAAGCGGCCACTCGTTTTTGGGCATGAGGCGTTCCAGCTCATCAGCTACCGATCTGAGATTGTCCATGCGCTGGACTACGGCTTCGCGGTATGCCTGGGCAGAAGCCAGGCTGTCCTCTATTCTCTGGGCATCGCTCAAGGCAATCTCCAGCCTGTCGGCTTCCTCGATAAGTTTACCCGAGAGGGAGGCAAGACGGCGGGCTCTCTGTTCCTGAGCTACCGAAGGAGCCCCGACGGCTGCCAGTCCTGCCGCCGCCCTGGCAAAGCTTTCCGCGCTTTTGGATGCAGCGGGGAAAATATAGCGCCTGGCCAGATCCAGGGCTACGCCGGCTTCAATATTGATCTGTTTGGCATAGCGTTCAAGGTAGATTATGCAGCGTGATTCGGCCTCTTCCTTGGTCAGTATGCCCAGCTTGGAGAGCATTTCCACATTGGCGCTCTTCATGAATTCGGGGATAGCCTCTACAGCCGACCTGAAAAGGGGCAGACCTCGGGACGAAGCTTCCTTTATCCATTCCTTGGAATAGCCATTGCCGTTGAAAACCACGTGCCTGTGGGCCTTCCAGGCTTCGCCAGCCACGCGCAATGCCGCTTCTTCCACGGCCGCGCCCTTGGCAAGTTCAAGCTCCAGCCTGTCCGCAAGCAGCTCCAGGCTTTCAGCTACGGCCGCGTTGAGCGCCATGGTAGGCGTGGCGGCCGATTGAGATGAGGCTACCATTCTGAACTCGAACTTGTTGCCTGTGTAGGCGAAGGGGCTGGTTCGGTTCCGGTCCGAGAAATCCTTGGGCAATCGAGGAAGACTCTTGGCTCCCGTCTCCACTTTACCGAGATTTACCTTGAGTCTCTTCCTGCCGTTGGTCAGGGAATCGAAGAGTTCGGTGAGGGGTTCGCCCAGGAATACGGAGATGATGGAGGGGGGAGCTTCATGGCCGCCTAAACGCCGGTCATTGCCCGCGGTGGATGCCGATGCCCTGATGAGTCCGGCTCTTTTCTCTACCGCCTGCACCACGCCAATGGTGAAGAGGATAAAACGGGCCAGGTTGCGACTCGCCTCCGGGCCTTCGTCGGAAAGGGCTTTGTCAGAGTCCAGGAGATTGAATCCCGTATTAGTGCTCAACGACCAGTTGATATGCTTACCAGACCCATTAACACCGTCGAAAGGTTTTTCGTGGAGCAGGGCCGCCATGCCGTGGCGATGGGCTACCTTGCGGAGGGTTTCCATGACCAGCTGGTTGTCGTCGGCGGCTATATTAGCCTGAGTGAACACGCAGGCTATCTCGAACTGGTTGGGAGCCACTTCGTTGTGCTGGGTTTTGGCAGCCACACCCATGG
>CAZHSK010000157.1:0-3794 GCA_964535235.1 uncultured Treponema sp.
GCACCATTTCACCCCGGTAGCGCACTACAAGGCGACCTGTGCCGGTGAAGGCACCTAAATCGCAGAATTCCACATCGTTGTTTACGCATAGTGCGGCCAAGCCTGGGAGTCTTTCGGGGGAAACTGACAGAACCATCCGTTCCTGTGCCTCGGAAAGCCAGATTTCCCAGGGAGCGAGTCCGGGATACTTGAGGCGCACCTCCGACAGTTCAACATCAGCCCCCAGTTCCGAGGCCATTTCGCCCACCGCCGAAGAAAGCCCCCCCGCCCCGCAGTCGGTTATGCCCGAATAAAGGCTCTTATCCCTGGCGGCCAGGATGACCTCCGAGAGCTTCTTTTCCACCAACGGAGCACCGATCTGCACCGAAGTGCCGGCTGTCTCCAGGGTGCTTCCGTCCATAGTCATGGAGGAAAATGTGGCACCTCTAATACCATCCCTGCCAGTTCGGCCGCCCAGCACCACTATTCTATCCCCAATTTTGGGCTCGGAGAAAAAAGCCCCCCGAGGCGCTATACCCGCACAGCCACAGTAGACCAGGGGGTTGGCGGCATATTTTTCATGGTAATGGATGCCCCCGTTGAGCGTGGGAATGCCCATTTTATTGCCGTAGTCCTGCACCCCGGCCACTACACCGCTCTGTATCTGCTCCACTGAGAGGGCGGAAGTCTGCCCTCCCCTGCCGGGAATTCCAAAGCAGAGCACGTCGGTGACCGCAAAAGGTCTAGCCGAAACCGCCATGACATCCCTTATCACGCCGCCCACCCCGGTATTGGCACCTCCGAAAGGTTCTATGGCCGAAGGGTGGTTATGGGTTTCCACCTTGAAGGAGATATCGAAATCCTTGTCGAATTCCATAATTCCCGCGTTGTCCTTGAAGGCAGATATAACCCAGGGGGCGGCTATTTCGTCGGTGGCTGCCTTGAGATAGGTTTTGAGAATATTGTCCACTCGTTCGGGCAGGCCGCCCTTCTTTCCATCCTCGATGTCGATAATAGCCTTGAAGGTCTTGTGGTAGCAGTGTTCGCTCCAGGTCTGGGCTATCATTTCGAATTCCACGTCGCTGCAAGCCCTGCCCTCGACGGCGAAGTAGTCGCGTATGGCCAATAGCTCCTCATAATCGAGGGCTGCCCTTCTTTGGCGGTTGAGCTCCTTAAGCCCATTTTCGTCCATCGTATGAATGGGAATTAATTCGGGCGGGGGGCTCAAAGCCTTGTCGCCCGGAAATGCGGGTTCTACCGGCCCTAAAGCCCAGCGCTGCACCACCGGATTGGCCAGGAGCCTGGATGCCAGGAGGTTGAGTTCCTTTTCGTCCAGTCCCCTTCCTTCTTCAAAGGTGATTTCATACCTGATACCCGTGGAAGCCGCATCCAAGCCCTGAATTCCCAGTTCCCTGGCCGAACGCAGGATCTCATCGGCCACCGGATCTGTCACTCCAGGATGGTACGTCACTTCTACAAAGCAAACATCGGATGATGGGGAGGCAGGGAGTGTATGGAGTGCATAGCCCTGGGTAACTGGGTCGGATAAAAGAAAACGCCCGAGGAACTCCAGTTCCCCGGGCGCTATGCTACCCCGCACAAAGTAGATTTCAGAGCGCAGAACGGCCTTGATTCCCTCGAACCCCAGCCGCTGCGCATCGCGCACGATCAGCGCCGAGGATCGTGCCCCCGGCTTCAGGTCCCGAATCGTGAAGCGATGAACTTGAAATTGTCGTTCCATACAAATCCATATCATCGGGAAAAAATCTAGTCAAGGGACTAAGGCTTCCTCTGGGCGATCAGCTGCGCCCTGACAATGGATGCAAAAGCCTTGGCTCTTAAAGGTGCATCGCCCAGATAACCTTGTATTTCCATGAGTTTTTCGATGTTGTCCGCACCAAGTACTTTATGGAAGAAGGAATCGTGTAAAAGCCGATTTTTAAGTGGGTTTTCTCCCTGGCTTCGCAGCGCGTCCCAAGCCGAGAGAGCATGGGAGCGTAATTTTTCGTGGGTTTCCTGCCTGTCGGCCCCAGCCTTGGCCATGGCCATGAGAATCCGCTCGGTACAGGCGAAGGGGGCGTATCGCTCGAAGGTGCGCTTGGCGCTTTCCTCATCCAGGCGAAAGCCGGTGACAATTTTCTGGGCTGTCTTAAGCAATTCGTCGGCTGCCAGGAAGGATTCAGGCAGAATGCTTCGGCGATTAGCCGAATCATCAAGCGTGCGCTCCAGAAGAGAAAGGGCAGCGTTGCTCCAGGCCACCTGGGGATATGCCGCCAGGAGCCTGGCCAGGGAATCGATTTTTTCGGCTTCTATGGGATTACGCTTGAAGGGCATGGCCGAGGAGCCCACCTGCTTGCTGCCGAATGGTTCGGCCAGCTCGCCTATGGGCGGGCTTTGAAGAATCCTGAAATCAAAGGCCATTTTATGGAGTGCAGCAGCCAGACCGGACAGACCGGACAGAATTCTGTATTCCTGAAGACGGGGACTGGTTTGGGTGGATACGGGAAAGAACTGGATGCCCAAATCCTTCTCCAGCGCCCTTTCAAACTCAGGGAGCTTTTCGACGCCTATGAGTTCGGCATAGGAGGCCGAGCTGCCGACGGCTCCCTTGAAGCCCTTGCCCCGCACGCTGCGCTCAAGCCCCTCAATGTCCTCGTAAGCCGCGAGAAGATCCTGAGCCCATACCGAGCATCGATACCCGAAACTGCTGGGTTCTGCGGGCTGGAGATGGGTAAAGGCCATAACGGGAAAGTCGGCATAAGCATCGATTCTGTCGGCCAGGCTCAGGAGGAGTCGGGCCAGGGCTTCCCTGATTAGTCCCAAGGAATCTCTTATACGAAGAGAGTCGGCGTTATCCTCAATGTCCATAGAGGTAGCTCCCAGGTGGATTATACCTCCTGCGGCGGGGCATTGCTCGGCGAAAGCCTTGATCTCCGCCATAAGGTCGTGGCGTATTTCGGCCTCTATTTCATGGGAGCGCTGGATATCCACCCTGCCTGAATTGGCTTCCAGCTCTGAGAGCTGTTCAGGGCTCACCAGCCCGAATTCCGCTTCGGCCCTGGCCAGGCTTACCCAAAGCCTACGCCAAAGTTCGCGTTTATGGGTTTCGCTCCAGATATGCCTCATGCGTTCGCTTCCATAGCGCCAGGAAAAGGGAGAAAGGTAAGCCGAGTAGTCTTTCATCCCCCGACTATAGCAGAAGGTGTAAAAGCTGAAAATATGGCTTGGCGGGACAGTGCTGAGGAGCTTTTCCTTGAAGCGCGGAAGGCTTTAGCGAGCGTCTGTCAGGTGCGGGACAGAGGAAAGCGACCGCGGCGCTGCTCCTTGTCCTTCACGCAGGAAGGAGGAGTCATGAATTCGTTGAATAGCATTTTAGTCGAGGGCAACCTTGTCCGCGACCCCGAAGCCAAAACACTGCCTAGCGGCAACCAGGTATGCGATTTTACCCTGGCGTCCAATCGCTTCTACAAGAACAACGAAGAGGGATTTGAAAAGGAAGTTTCCTATTTCGATGTGGAGGCCTGGTCGCGTCTGGGCAGCAGCTGTGCGCAGAACCTCAAGAAAGGCCGGGGTGTGCGGGTCGTGGGCAGGCTGAAGCAGGATCGCTGGGTAGACCCGGAGGGCAAGCCACGGGCGCGGGTAAAGATCGTGGCCGAGCACGTGGAATTCAAGGCCCAGAAGCAGGGGGAGAAAAAGCCTGATGAGGAGGAGCAGGCTGTTGCTCAGGAGGAAGTGGAGGAAACCGCGTCTGTCTTCTGATCCGGTTCGTAGGCTTGCATGGCGCGCAGAGCGTCCTGAGCGGCCTGGCGCAGAAG
>CAZHSK010000158.1:0-3790 GCA_964535235.1 uncultured Treponema sp.
GGTTCTTCCAAGCCCCTCTTCATAGAAGATAGTCGGTTTAAATCCCAATAACTTTCCGGCCTTCGCATTGGAAAAATGATAGTTTTGCGAAGCCTGTTCCACGCGATAGGTCGTAAGGGGAGGGGCTTTTTGACTGCCTATCAGCCGAGCCCCGAATCCGAGGATTCTGGAGGATAGCATGGCCAGCGGAGTAGGAAGCCCGACAGGTTTCTTGCGTGATCCCACGGCATCGAACATCACCTCACAGTAGTTCTTCCAGCTCACCTTCATGCCGTCGGTAAGCAGAATGATTTCACCGGCGGCCTTGGGACTGTCCAGCGTGGCAAGGGTTCCCGCGCACAGATCATCGATGTAGAGAGGGCAGGTGAGGGCGTCGCCGGATCCGACATAGCCAAAAACGCCCTCCATGATCGCCTCGTACATGGCATAGGTGCTGGTTCTGTCCCCTGGCCCGTAGACATTGCAGGGACGCAGCGCGGTCACCCTGAATCCAGGTCCATTGTTCCCCAGTACATAGTCCTCAGTCATCTTCTTCGTGATCTGGTACGGATACTTTAACGGATAGTAGGGACCTTCTTCGTTTGTATCCACATGGGGGCCAAAACCATGAACAACCGCCGAGCTTATATAGAGAAAATTCTCGACTCCTGTATCGCGGGAAGCTTCTATAAGATTTACGGTGGCCTCGTAATTAGCCTTCATAAAGAGATCGAGGGGGCCCCAGTCTATGGCCAGGGCAGCCGTGTGGATCACCGCATCGATACCCTTCAGCGATTCCCTTACGCGATCCTTGTCTCCTAGGTCTCCCCTGAATAATTCCACTCCCCCCCGGTGCCCTTCGGAAAGTTCCACCAATTCATCGGGGGGAGTTTCGCGCCTGAAAAAAGCCCTAACGGATTCTCCCCGTGTTACCAGGGCACGAACAAGGTGAGTTCCCAGAAAGCCCGAGGCTCCCGTGACCAGTATTTTTTTGTACGAACTCATCCCAGCCGGCCTGTCATTCGGAGCACTATAAAAAGATCGGTGCCGATGCCCATGGCTGCGTGGAGGATCAAGCCCGGGAAAATGGACTTGGTTTTCCAGGCCATGAGACCGAAGAGTATTCCGCCCGCCATGGCGCCAAAAAGCTCGGAAAGAGGATGTCCAAAATGTAGCATGGTGGAGGGAATGGTCTGGAAGAGAACGATAGCCGCCATTACAGTACCGACATTTTTATTCATTGCATGGTCTGGAGATGACCTGAGCGCCTCTTGTGCGCTCAGGGCCAGTGGAAAAAGGAGGAAGCCCCGGAAAAAGAACTCCCAGGGCAGATAATAAAGAAGGCCGTAGGCCAGAATATGGATCCAGAAGGGACCTAAGCCAGATTCCTGCACGCGCGGGATGAGGTCGCGAGAGTAGGGATAGAAGGCGGCAAGGTCGGGCGAAAGGGTTCCCAATGCTCCCACTGCCATGGCGAGGGGTACCAGAAGCCAGAACCAGCCCTTTCTGAACAAGGGTATATTAAAAATCAGGCCGAGTCTCCGAGGCGATTCCTTGAATAAAAGAGCGACAATCCCGGGGAATACGCCGAGGAGGAGAAAAGACAGAATGAATCGTGCCCAATACGAGGGAAGATCCCCTGGCAGAGAGCCGATCAGGGGTAGCTTCATGGCCGCTTGGGCGGTTAATAGGGGGGGGGTGAAGGCGGAAAAGAGCAGGCAGCTCAAGGAGACCGTGATGATATATGCGGCCGGTTTTAACCAGGATGTATCTGTATGTTTCATTGTGAAATCTCCGGGCAATTGTTCTATTGCCACTGCTGTTATAGTATCCCTCCCGAGAGGATATTAGAAGCGGGAGAGAAGCATGCGCATCGCCGTTACCGGCGGAACCGGATTCATTGGTAGCCACATACTCGAATCGCTCCACCAGCATGGTCATGAAGTGCATTGCCTCATTCGCCCGAGCAGTGATACCCGCTGGCTTGAAGGCAAGCCGATAAGCCTGTTTACAGGAAGCCTTGAAAATAGCGAGAGCCTCAAGCCCTTCCTCGATGGCTGCAGCGTCATTGTGCACAATGCTGGAATTACCCGGGCAAGAAGCGAAGCCGAGTTCATGGCCGTCAACAGGGATGGGACAGCAGCCCTTGTGGATGCCGCTCTTTCCCTGTCCCGCGGGCCTCGCCAGATAATCGCCATGAGCTCACAGGCCGTGATGGGTCCTTGTACACCAGGCACCTGCTCCCATGAGGAAGATCCTTTTAAACCTCTGACACCCTACGGCCGCAGTAAGGCGGCTATGGAAGAATCGCTGATGCGCTATGATACAGATGGATCCATGCGTTGCACGCTTCTGCGCGCGCCTGGGGTCTACGGTCCGAGGGATACGGACTTTCTTAAGTACTTCAAGCTCATAAAACGCGGATTCCGTTTCATCATAGGAAATGACAATATGATGTCCCTGGTTTATGTAAAGACGCTGGCGGAAACCATTTCTGCCTGTGTCCTCAATCCCCAGGCCTACGGACAGGCCTTTTTTGTTACAGATGGCCAGCCCTGCGACTGGGATACCTTCGCCGGTATGATCGAATCAGCCTTGAATAAGCAGACATTGAGAATTCAGATTCCCGGAGCGCTGATTACTCTTCTCGCGCTCTCTTCAGAGCTTCTGACGCCCTTCATGAGTAAGCCGCCCCTTCTGGATAAAAACAAGCTCCTGGAAATTCGTCAGAGTTGCTGGGTTCTCTCCAACTCCAAAGTCCGGCGCCTTCTAGGCGTCGAACCAGTCTTGGAAACCGCCGAAGCTATCGCTGCGACAGCGCGCTGGTATGAGGCTCAGGGCTGGCTTTAGGCACTGTCTTCGTTATGAAAAAGCCTCGATTTATAATACGAGCAGGCATCGCGTATCGAGTTCTCGAGGGGACGATACGACACGCCCAACTCCTCAATGCTTTTTCTGTTGGTGTAATAAGCAGTCCATCCCGAGAGCTGGCCATAGGCCTTTGTGATGAGGGGTCTTTTTCTGGTCAGCAGTGATAAAAGTTCTGCTGTCCATCCGGCCGCGACTAAAGTAAAACTGGGAACGACAAAGGGGAAATACCGCTTCCCCGCATAGCGGGCCATGAGGGCAAGAATAGTTGTATAGGGAATATTGGCTCCGACGGCGAGGTACTTTTCTCCCTGCCTTCCCCGTGCAGCGGCAGCGAGCACAACCTCTACTAAATCCCGCACATCCACCACCGCCAGGCCCCCCCCGAAACTGCCTGCAAAAAACGGAAGCCTGAAAATTGTTTTATAGAGGCGATTATGGGCTGAGCCGGGCGATGGGTCTCCAGGTCCGACAATGGAGGCCGGATTTATGATTACCGCATCCAAGCCCTTCCTGCGCACCGCTTCTTCGACGATGATCTGGCCATCCCGTTTCGTTGTCATATACCCGAAGCTTTCAGGCCAGTTGAAAGGCGTAGCTTCGTCGGCGGACTGCCCGTCCCGATTGAACCCGATGGCACCCACAGAGGAAATATGAACCAGGCGCTTGATTCCGAACTCCAGACAGGCATCTACTAAAGCCCGTACGCCCTCTACGTTCACCGCTTTGAGGGTTTCGTAATCTAAAATCCAGTATGAGATGTATCCGGCAAGATGAAATACCAGATCCTTGCCCCGTATGGCATTGCGGATACTGGTCGGGTTTCGCAAGTCTCCACGTTCTATTTGAACCCTTCCCTCGAAGCACTCAGGTACAGCTTCTCCGGGGAGGAGCAATGCGGTTATGGTATCCTCTGGCTGCCGCTTCAGTAGGGTGTTTACGA
>CAZHSK010000159.1:0-3760 GCA_964535235.1 uncultured Treponema sp.
TATGTCCTTTGGAGAATCCGCGGTGTCCGGCGCCTATTACAATGTACTAAGACAGAAGAGTAGCGCCAAGTATTTTAAGGCTTAAGTATGCGTTGCCCTCCGCGCAGACAGGGTTTTGGATGCTTCAGCGTTGCCTCGTTTCAGGCATTCAAGACAGTCAGCTCCCTCTATCCAAGCAGCCAGGAAACCAGCGGCGAAAAAATCCCCGGCTCCTACATCATCTACAGGGCCTAAATTTCTTGTCGCCCCGTGAAGCCACTTACCTCTATCAAAAACTGAAGCGCCCTGGCTACCCTTTTTAACTACCCATAGAGGAGAAGCAGCGCTCTCTGTCTCGACAACGGCATTACGCATGAGGGCCTCCCACTCGGGCTCGTTTGCAAAGACGATATCGCAAAAGCTGCGGGAGAATTCGATAAGCTCTTTGCCCCAAATGACGGCATTGGAGCTTGTTGAAATATCCATGGAAATCCTCATGCCGACATGGTGGGCTCTTTTAGCCAAGCTATCCAGCCAGGGCCGTGAGTCGATCAAGAGGCCATCCAAGTGAAGAACCCAGCCAGCCTTGAAGAAGCTGTCGGGAATTTCCGCTCCGCGGATATCCCTGGCCGCAGAGGGCGAAGCAATCAGTCGCCTGCCCATAGGCGTTTCCAGACTGCAGAACCTGCCCGTGGGTTTTAGGGAGCTAAAGAGCATCGTTTCAATTCCTGCGCTTAGAAGCTCCCTGCCAAGGAATCGACCGGCTTCGTCATTGCCAATACTGCCTGCAAGAATAGTGGGAATTCCCATTCGACGCCCAGCTTTGGCCAACCAGGTCGCCCCGCCTCCGGTGCGCCAGATAAGTCTGTCGGAGCTGGCGCTTTTCAGCTCCCCAATTAACCGATCCATCAACAAAGCCTCGACATGGGCGGGAGAACTCAGATCGCGAATAAGGGGAAGGACAGAATCGGGGGCTTTTCCCACACAGTCGAGCAGAATGTGGCCTATGGCAGAAAAGCCTTTATCCAGGGATTCCATATATCTTGACCCTCTTTGGCAAGTGTGCTAATTTCTTGACGCTCTGCGGCGGTTATGACGCCACGTATAGCATTTCGGGCGCTTGGCTCAGTTGGTCAGAGCGGCTGGTTTACACCCAGTAGGTCGGGGGTTCGAGCCCCTCAGCGCCCATCGACGATCGAATATCCCAAAAGCTGGGAATAAGGTCTTGATTCTAAATCCTCGCCTGAAAGCCCGCAAAGCTCCACCACTCGCAGCAGCTTGTTTCTTGTCTCTTCAACGCAAGGGGCGGTGCACTCCTCAAAAAGAAGCTCTACTTCCAGAAAATCCCCCAGTCCATCCACGTGAACCAGCTCGGCCTGAAGCCCTCCCTCCCCCCTCCAGCGGCTTCCCTTCTTGCGCTTCTCATATAAGAGCTTGGCGCCCATCCTTTCCAGGATGGCTCTAAAGCTTTTTTCATCGTCCACACCGAATTCAATTTCCTCATTCACTTCCATATCGGCTCTGTAGGTTTTTTCTTTGAAAGTGACGAGGTTGCGGCCCGAATCCTTCCTGAGCCGTAGTCGGAAAAGCCTGGTCCCGGAAGTCAGGGTAGGCAGCTCAATGGCCCAGTATTCGTCCTGCTTTTCAAATTCGCCGTCCAGGCTCATGAATTCGGCAAGGCGCGCAGCAACAGCCTCTGGATCTATTACTTTCGCCTTCAACTCTATTTCGCGCATGCCGATTCGTCCTTGCCCTAGCGGAGCGGCGGCTGAGAAGCTTGGGCAGTCTTCAACACCGAGGGGTCGTAATCCCCGGGCGCCATGAAACCGAGGAGCTCCATGCACGTGGCCGCCAGGCTAGAAATACCCAAGCCGGAAACCAAGGCTTTCTCGTATTCACCCTTGTACTCCGGATCGTAGATGACGCAGGGCACGGGGTTGAGGGAGTGGCTGGTCTTGGCCTTGGGCTTGCCCTCGGCATCCAGAAGCGTCTTTCCGGTTTTCTTATCATGTTCGAACATATCATCCGAATTGCCGTGGTCGGCGCTTAAAACCAGGATTCCCCCGGCGGCCCGCACGGCCTGGGCAAGCCGGCCTAGCTGGATATCCATGGCTTCCATACCACAGACGACAGCTTGGAAGTCTCCCGTGTGACCCACCATGTCGCCATTGGGGTAATTAAGCCTGATAAAGTCATAGTGAGCCGATTTAAGGCTTTCGATCACCCTGTCGGTGATTTGGGCGCACTGCATCCAGGGGCGCTGCTCAAAGGGAAGCCTGTCGCTGGGCACTTCCACGTACTCTTCCAGCTTTTGGGAAAACATTCCACTCCGGTTGCCATTGAAAAAATAGGTTACGTGGCCAAATTTCTGGGTTTCCGAGATGGCGAGAGTTTTTAAGCCTGTAGCCGCGAGAAATTCACCCATGGTCCTGTCAATGGCCGGTGGCGATACAAGATAGTGGGCGGGTACGCCCAGGTCCCCATCATACTGCATCATGCCCGCATAATAGACCTTGGGATGGATTCCCCTGTCGAACTTGTCGAAGTGCTCGTCTTCAAAGGCGCTGGTTAGTTCCAATGCCCTGTCCCCCCTGAAATTGAAGAGGACTACGCTATCGCCATCCATAATTGGACCCACTGGCCCCTTCTCATCGACAATGACGAACTCACCCATGTCCTGGTCTATGAGCTTGGGCATCTCGGCTCTATAGGTCAGCACAGCTTGGGTGGCACTGGTAAAGCGTCGGCCTATGCCCCGCACATGACAGTCCCAGCCTCGCTTAACCATAGCCCAGTTGGCACCGTACCTGTCCATGGTGATGAACTGCCTGCCGCCGCCGGAGGCAATCTTGTAGTCCATATCTCGGGCATTGAATCCGCCTAAGAAATCCTCAAAGGGCTGGATATACTCCAGGGCGCTCTGGGAGCCCACATCCCGCCCATCCAGAAGGCAGTGTATTCTCACCCTGGCAATACCTTCCCTGGCAGCTTCTGCCACCATCGCTTTCAAATGATCGATATGGGAATGGACGTTGCCGTCGGAAAAAAGCCCTATGAAGTGGAGACTGCCCTTGTTGCTCCGCGCATTTTCCACGAGTTCCTTCCAAACCCTACCCTCGAACATGGATCCGCTTCCTATCGAAGCACTCACCAGCTTGGCGCCCTGGGCGAAAACCCTGCCGCACCCTATGGCATTGTGCCCTACTTCGGAATTGCCCATGTCGTCATCGGAGGGAAGCCCTACAGCCTTGCCATGAGCCTTTAACCTGGTGGATGGGCAACTCGTCTCCAGGGCGCGAAAATGCCGCATATCGGCCTTGGCCACGGCATCTCCTTCCTCATATTCGCCGTATCCCACACCATCCATGATAACGAGCACAACCGGGCCTCGCCTGCCCTTCCACTGGGGGTTTTTATCGAGAGGACTGAGCATCACGCGTCTCCTTGTCTACTGAGGCATTTCCAAAAACCTAACGGCACGAGAACAAGCTCTATTCGCCGAAATATTCGATAAGAGTGTCAATCGGAAGATCGCCCAGCGTTTTCTGATAATGGAGGAAGGGCAGCCCTATGACGGAAAAGGCTCTTACCGGTTCGGCGCCGCAGCTTTTTAATATCTTGGCGGTGGCATCCACGGTGCCGCCCGTGGCGATGAGGTCATCTACTATAAGGAAGCGGCTGCCAGGACGGATATCATCCTTGTGCATCTCCAAGGTGGCCGAGCCGTACTCCAAATCGTAGGACTGGGACACTGTCGTGCCCGGCAGCTTTCCCTTTTTCC
>CAZHSK010000160.1:0-3752 GCA_964535235.1 uncultured Treponema sp.
AAAAGCTCAAATCGATAAAACTCGCCATAACGCTCATTGTCATTCTTGCCGCGGGAAGCCTTTTGGCAACCCTCATCCCCCAGGGGAAGGCGCCGGAAGAGTACTTTAAACTTTATTCCAAGTTAATAGCCGAGCTTGTGGTTCAAACAGGATTGAATCGGTATTTCTCATCTATTCTTTTCTTTATCCCCGCCTTGGTGTTTTTTATTAACCTCGGCGCTTGCACCTTGGATCGTCTACTAAGGGAGCTGCGAAAGAAAAACAAGCATCGTCACGGGCCGGATATTCTGCATATCGGCCTATTAATCCTCATCATAGGTGGGGTTATCTCATTCTCGGGACGGAAGGAAGGCATGGTCCGCCTGACCGCCGGCGAATCAGTAGCGCTGCCCGGCGGAGAGGTGCTTCAGCTGGTAGCGTTCCGCGATGAACGATACCAGGACGGTCGCCCCAAGGACTGGACCAGCCTCGTCAATCTGGAAAAAGACGGTACAGTAGTTCGAGACAATGTGGAGATCCGAGTAAATAAACCCTTGAGGATCGGGGCAATCACCATATACCAGAGCTCATATTCCGCTGCCTTGGCCGTTACGGTGACTGCCTCCGATGGTGCCGTGAAGACCTTGGCTAGGGGAGAGAGTTTCGAAGCCGAGGGCTTGAGAGTATTTTTCATGACTACCGAGATGCCCGGCATAGCCGGCGGAGAAACCCTGGCTGTTTTAAGGGTATTAGGGGGGGGTATCGATGGGGTGGTGAAGGTGGGTTCGCAAGGGGCGGCAGTGGGTCAGTACAAGGTCGCCACTACTCAGGTTCTTTCCACGGGGCTTCAGGCGGTAAGCGATCCGGGTTATCCCTTCGTTCTAACTTCCCTTATTCTGATCGGGCTCGGAACAGCGCTTACTTTCGCCCAAAAAATGAAAGATCTCTTAAAGGAAGAACAGGCATGATAGCAACGCTAGGTTTTATCTTACTCATCGCAGCCGCGACCCTGCAGGTGGTTTCGCTTTTCCGCAAGGACGGCAAAAAAGATCCCATTAGCCCTTGGCTCATGGCCGCGTCCACGCTGGCCTTTTTAAGCGTCACGGTGAGCCGAAGCCTTAAAATTGGTTTTATCGCCCTTACTAGCACCTACGAATCGCTCATCTTCTATTCGGCGTTCATCATGATTCTGGATATCGCCTATCGTTATCAGAAGAAAATCCATTATTCCAAAATACTCGGATTCGGCGCCACGATCGCTGCCCTGGTGATGGCGGCCATCGCCTCCTCGCCTCTTTTACCCAAGGAAGCCCTTCCTCCCATTCCAGCCCTGCGTTCCATGTGGCTGGTTATCCATGTCGCCCTTTCCTTTGTGGGCGAGGCCTTTTTTGTGATTTCTTTCGTAGCCTCCCTAGCTTTTTTACTCACTAGGGATGAAAAAAAGAAGCTCAACTTCGACCGAATCACATATACCGCCGTGGCTGTGGGCTATCCGATTTTTACCGCCGGGGCGCTTATATTCGGCGCCATCTGGGCCGAACAGGCCTGGGGGCGGTGGTGGAGCTGGGATCCCAAGGAAACTTGGGCGCTTATAACCTGGCTTGTCTACACCCTGTACCTGCATGTGCGTCTGATCATGAAAAAGAAGAACGCCACCGCATCATGGATCGCCGTCGTAGGATTCCTCTGTACGGTATTTACCTTTTTCGGAGTCAATTATCTTTTGCCGGGACTTCACAGCTACGGTTGATCTATTCTTTCGGAACAATCCTTATGTGAACTTCCTTCAGTTGCTTTTCGTCCACCTCGTTGGGGCTTTGGTCCATGGGACTTACCGCGAAGCTATTCTTGGGGAAGGCGATGACTTCCTTGATGGAGGTTTCTCCCGCCATGAGCATGACCAGGCGGTCGAATCCCGGGGCTATGCCGCCGTGGGGCGGGGGACCGTACTTGAAGGCTTCCACTAAAAAGCCGAATTTGCGCTGTGCCTCTTCTTCGCTGAATCCGACAACCTTGAAAATCCGGCGCTGAAGTTCGGGATCATGGATTCGGATCGAGCCTGAAGCTATCTCATAACCGTTCAATACCAGATCGTAGAGGTCGCCCTTGACCGAACCCGGATCGGATTCTAGGGTGGGATGGTACTTTTCCTGAGGCATGGTGAACATGTGGTGGGCGGCTTCCCAGCGGCCTTCTTCCTCGTTGAACTCAAACATGGGAAAGTCTACGATCCAGGCGAACTTAAACTCATTGGGATTCAAGAGGCCAAGGTCCTTGCCCAACTTGCTCCTCACCGCGCCCAAGGATGTACAGGCGATCTTGGCTTTGGCATCGGCCACCATGAGTATCAGGTCCCCCGGCTTGGCGCCGAGCCCCTTCACTACATCGGCTGCATTGTCCGCAAAGAACTTGGACGCTCCGCCCTCCAGGGCGATCGCGCCATCGGCGACCGTAGCCTTCGCATCGGCAGCGGCGCCTGATCCATCGGCAGCCTTGGCCACCTTCATCCAGGCCATGCCCTTGGCCTTGTAGATCTTGGCCTGGGTTTCCAGTTCCTCTATTTGTTTGCGGGAATAGTCGGCCTTGCCGGGCACTACCAGGGCCTTGACAGTTCCGCCCGCGGCGATCGCATCCTTGAAGGCCTGGAAAGTACAGGCTTCCACGTAGGGCTTAAGGTCCTGCATAGCCATGCCGAAACGAAGGTCTGGCTTGTCGCTTCCGTAGAGATCCATGGCATCGTCGTAGGAGAGGCGCGTGAAGTGCTCGGGCAAAGTCACGCCCAAAACCTTCTTGAATACGTGGCCCATCAGGCCTTCACACATCTCAAGCACATCGTCCCGCTTTACGAAGGACATCTCGATATCGATCTGGGTAAATTCGGGCTGCCTGTCGCCCCGGGCATCCTCGTCGCGATAGCAGCGGGCCAGCTGGAAGTACTTGTCGAAGCCCGACACCATCAGTATCTGCTTGTAGAGCTGGGGCGACTGGGGAAGGGCGTAGAACTTGCCCGGGTAGAGCCTGGAGGGAACCAGATAGTCTCTTGCCCCTTCAGGGGTGGAGCGTATGAATGTGGGGGTTTCAATCTCGTAAAAACCCTGACTGACCATGTGTTCCCGCACAGCAAAGGCTGCCTCGTGGCGAAGGCGCAGCTTGCGTTGCATCGAGGCCGAGCGCAGGTCCAGGTAGCGGTAGGCCAGGCGGGTGTCTTCCTTGGCATCGCTCTGCTCGTCGATCTGGAAGGGCAGAACCTCGCACTTGGACAGGATGACGAGATCCTGGCAGACCACTTCGATGGCGCCAGTGGGCATGTCGGGGTTGATCATGGATTCGGGTCTGCCGCGTACGCGGCCTTTAACCGCCACGCAGTACTCGTTTTTAAGCTCCGCCGTCGTCGCCAGAAGGGTTGCGGGGGAATCGGCGTCCACCACCACCTGGGTTATGCCGTAGCGATCCCTCAGGTTTATAAAGGAAATGCCTCCGTGGTCCCGTTTGCGATGGACCCAACCGTTGAGGACGACAGAATTGCCTATATCAGCTGCTCTTAACTGGCCGCAGGTGACCGTGCGCTTGGAATATTCCATGATCGCGTATTGTATCCATCCCCGCCTGCATGGACAAGGTGGGAGGGCCTGTCGGCGGACCTGCGCTATGGCTTTTGCTTTTAAGTTTGTAAGAATTTTGACAGGATGTCAGTAATTTTGCATTGATCATCGAGGCTTTTGTAAAAGTCAGACGAGTTTTGCAAAAGCAACCTTTATGATGCGTACGTTTCG
>CAZHSK010000161.1:0-3752 GCA_964535235.1 uncultured Treponema sp.
GTCCACACTCATGAAATGTCTTTTCGGAATCTATATCCCCGATTCAGGTGAGATACTTTTAGATGGCAAACCCGTCAAGTTCACCTCAGCCCGCCAAGCTCTAGATTCTGGCATTTCAATGATACACCAGGAATTGCTTCCAGTTCCCTTTAGGCCGGTCATGGAAAATCTATGGCTGGGCCGGCTCCCGGTCAGGCGAGTAGGACCCTTACGCTTCGTGGACAGCAAGAGAATGTTGGATGACAGCAAGACGCTTTTTTCCTCCCTGGGCATGGATATCGATCCCAAGGCCTGGGTTCGCAATCTATCCGTTTCCAAAGTGCAATCTCTGGAGATAGCCAAGGCCGTATCCCACAAAGCTAGGGTTATCATCATGGATGAGCCCACTTCCTCCCTCACCGAAAACGAAGTCGAACAGCTTTTCACCATAATAAGGGACTTGAAAGACAAGGGGGTAGCCATCATCTACATATCCCACAAGATGGAAGAGATTCTGGAAATCTCGGACGAGGTATCCATCATGCGGGATGGGCGCAGCGTAGGCACTTTTCAGGCTACCGAATTGACGGTAAATACTATAATTTCCAAAATGGTAGGCAGGGATTTGACCAATCGTTTTCCTCCCCGCAGCAATAAGCCCGGTGAGGTTATTCTGCGAGTGCGCAACCTTTGCTCAGCCGAATCCAAGTCCTTCAAGGACGTTTCCTTCGAGCTCCATAAGGGCGAAATTTTGGGGATTGGAGGGCTGGTTGGCGCCAAGCGAACCGAGCTGGTGGAATCCATCTTCGGTCTGAGGCCCCTCGAGTCGGGAGAAATCGAGCTCAAGGGCAAGAGCGTGGTAATCACCTCCCCTCAAAGCGCGATAGCTAGGGGAATGGCGCTGCTCACCGAGGAAAGGCGAGTTACCGGTATAGTACCCATGCTTTCGGTTCTGGACAACACGATTCTTGCCAATCTACACCGTTATGTAGGCAAAGCCGGTTTTATCAACGAAAAAAAGGCCGGCACGGACGTGGACAAGAGCATCGAGCAGCTCAGGGTGAAGACCCCTTCGCCTAAAACCAGAATCAAGGATCTTTCTGGAGGCAACCAGCAGAAGGTCCTCTTCGCTCGCTGGCTTCTCACTGAGCCTGATATACTCATCCTCGACGAGCCCACCAGGGGTATCGACGTCGGGGCTAAATACGAAATATACACAATTATCGCCGATCTGGCCGCCAGAGGGAAAAGCATACTCATGATTTCTTCGGAGATGCCCGAACTGCTGGGCATGTCGGATAGGATCATGGTCATGTGCGAGGGAAGACTCACCGGAATCCTGGACGAAAAGACTGCGGATCAAGAAACAATAATGCGACTCGCAACACAGTTCATGTGAGGAGATAAACCATGCCGTCTATAAAAAACACAGAGGAAGCCCAGGCCAGAAATCTCGCGCGGCAGAAAGCAATCAAGGATTTCTCTCTGAAATACGCCATATACCTCGTGTTCGTAGCCCTTATAATCGGAATAACTATCAAGTCTCCCGCCTTCATGTCCCTTCAGAATTTGCGCAACATACTCTCTATGTCGGCCACGAGGATTATCATCGCCATGGGCGTGGGCGGGATTCTCATCACCGGAGGTACCGACCTCTCGGCGGGCCGTCAGGTGGGACTGGCGGCCGTAGTTTCAGCATCGCTGCTCCAGTTCATGGAATACCCAAGACGTATGTACCCCAGTATGCCCGATCTTCCTATCTGGGTTCCTATTCTCATAGCTATAGCCGCCTGCGCGGTCTTAGGCCTGGCCAACGGCGTGATCATCGCGTATCTTAAGGTTCCCCCTTTCATAGCCACCCTGGGCATGATGGTGGCAAGTTATGGAATAAACTCTATATACTTCGACAGGCCTCCCTACGGAGCCCAACCCATAGGGGGCTTGCGGAAGGATCTCACGACCCTGGGCTCTGGCTACATTGGCTTCGACGGCACCTATTCGCTGCCCTATATTGTCATAATTGCCCTGGTCATCGCCGCGCTCATCTGGATTCTGCACAACAAGACCAGGTTTGGTAAAAACATCTATGCCATCGGAGGTAATCCGGAAGCCGCCAAGGTGTCGGGTGTGCCGGTTAATAAAAACCTCCTGGCGGTCTACACCCTCGCCGGAGCCCTCTATGGACTGGCTGGCACCCTGGAAGCCGCAAGAACCGGTGGCGCCACCAACAACTATGGCAACGGTTACGAACTGGACGCCATTGCGGCCTGCGTGGTGGGCGGAGTCTCCACTTCGGGCGGCATCGGCACGGTTCCTGGCATGATAATCGGTGTTCTTATCTTCAGCATAATCTCCTACGGACTCACCTTCATCAACATGAACCCGTACTGGCAGCAAATCATCAAAGGCGCTATCATAATCGCCGCCGTAGCCCTCGACATAAGGAAATATCTAGCAAAACGATGAATAGAGTTGATGTACTTATAATTGGCACAGGACCAGCCGGACTCGGCGCGGCTTTTGGCTTGCTTGAAAAAAAACCGGGACTCTCCATACTCATGCTCGACAAGAGCGAAGTCTCATCCGGAGGCCTGCGCAACGATTGCAAGATGAACTTTACCTGGCCTATCGGTTTTCCGGAAAGCTGCTGGGAAAAGCCGATCGCCGAAACCTACTTGCGAAGGGTGGAGGAGTTTCTCCAGCCTTCCATCATGGAAAAGAAAAACGTCAACCTCTATGCGCACAGGGCAGAGAAACTAGGCGTCAAGCTTCTGGAAATCCGTCAGTCCCACCTGGGCACCGACGGAGGCCTGGACCTCATCAAGATCCTCATCGCCAAGCTCAAAGGGCTTGGGGTGGAGATTTCGCTGGGTGAGGAAGCATTAGGCTTCGATCTGGCGCGTAAAACAGCCAAAAGCGACAAGAGAGAGATTCACTTCGAACAACTGATCGTGGCTCCTGGCAGGGGAGGTTTTGCCTTTTTACAGGCAACCATGAACCATGCCGGTATTGCATATAGGGACAACATTGTGGATATCGGCCTCCGGGTAGAGACGAAGGAAGAACGATATCCCATCGTACGGGACTATTATGATCCCAAGTTCTATTTCCCCAAGAAAACAAGGACCTTCTGCACCAATTCCAGGTCGGCCTATGTAGTCCAGGAAAAGTATGGCGACCAGGATTCGGGGCTTTGGTATTCAGTGAATGGCCATGCCTGGTCATCTTCCCGCCCGGAGAACGGGCTCACCAACTTCGCTATACTCAAGACAGTAACCCTCACAGCCCCTCTGGCTTCGGGTCAGGCCTATGCCAGAATGCTGGGCATGCAGGCAGCCCTCCTGGGAGGAGGCAGGCCTATAATGCAGAGAGTGGGTGATTTCAGGCTGGGCAAGCGATCCTTCGCCGAATCCTTTTCAGGCGACCTCTACGACTTCGAACCTACCCTTCCCTCCTGCACTCCCGGCGACATCGCCCTATCGGCTCCGGCTAAAATACTCAACGCGGTCTGGAATGCCATGAAACTGCTGGATTCCATAGTCCCTGGACTTCTTCACCCCAGCACTATCATGTACTATCCGGAAATCAAGCTTTACGCCAATCGCCCGGCCTTTATTGACGACTATTTTAGGGTCGCCGAGAACCTGTATCTCGTAGGCGACGGAGCTGGCACGAGCAGAGGCATAACATCGGCCTGGGCTTCAGGTCTGCGAGCAGCCGATGGAATACTCCAGTCCCTGCATTGAAGTAAGGAGGTTTTTATGGCCGACACA
>CAZHSK010000162.1:0-3737 GCA_964535235.1 uncultured Treponema sp.
GATTTCCTCGTCGTTGCTCATGGGGTTGGAGAGAATCTTGTCAGCCAGGGCCGCATCTACGCCCTTACCCTTGGCCTGGGCTACTAGTTCCTTGGCGTACTCGATTTTCTTGTCGGCAGTGAGCCTCATGCCCATGCCAAACTCGGCAGCGTCCTCGAAGAGGCTGTTGGACCAAGCTGGTCCGCGGCCATCGGCACGTGTGGTGTAGGGCGTGGTGGGCAGGTTGCCGCCGTAGATAGAGGAACAGCCCGTGGCGTTGGCGCAGAGGGCTCGGTCGCCGTAGAGCTGGCTCATCAGCTTGAGATAGGGGGTTTCGCCGCAGCCGGCGCAGGCGCCGGAGAACTCGAACAAGGGGAGCTTCATGCCGATGCCCTTGGGCAGCGCCAGGTTGAGATACTTGGCGGGGGTGTCGGGGATGGAGAGGAAGAAGTCCCAATTCTTGGCCTCGGCCTCGCGAAGCGGGGGCTGGGGCTCGAGATTGATGGCCTTGCGTCCCGGGTTGGCTTTATCGTTGACCGGACAGATATTCACGCAGGCGCCGCAGCCGGTGCAGTCCTCGGGGGCTATCTGGAGGGTGGCCTTGAGGCCGGCCAGTTCCTTACCCTTCCCATCCACGCTCTTGAAGGTTGCGGGGGCTCCCTTGAGATAGGAAGGATCGTAGGCCTTGAGCCTGATGACCGCATGGGGGCAGACCATGGTGCAGTTGCCGCACTGGATGCAGATGTCCTGGTTCCATACGGGGATCTTCTCGGCGATGTTGCGCTTTTCGTACTTGGTGGTGCCGGTGGGGAAGGTGCCATCCTCGGGCAGCTTGGATACGGGAATCTTCTCTCCCCTGGCGGCGATAATCTCGCCGATGACTTCCCTGACGAACTTCGGGGCGGAAGCGGGCACCGGAGCGAGGAT
Organism: uncultured Treponema sp.; assembly: GCA_964535235.1. GTDB lineage: Bacteria > Spirochaetota > Spirochaetia > Treponematales > Rectinemataceae > UBA2256. The sequence continues at coordinate 907 of CAZHSK010000162.1, forward strand.
CTTGGTCTTGGAATTGACGGCGCCGGGGGTGACCTTATGGGTGGCGGTGAGGGCGAGGTCGATGGCAGCCATGTTCTTGGCTACCACGTCGGCGCCCTTTCTGATATAGGTCTTCTCGGTGTACTTCTTGATCATGGCGATAGCCTCGTCCTCGGGCAGGACGCCGGAGATCTTGAAGAAGGCCGTCTGCATGATGGTGTTGATCCTGGTGCCCATGCCCGACTGATCGGCCAGGCTCATGGCGTCGATCACGTAGAACTTGAGCTTCTTGTCTACGATGTGCTTTTGCACTTCCACGGGCAGCTCGTCCCAGACCTTGTCGGCGCTGAAGGGGCTGTTGAGGAGGAAGGTGCCGCCGGGCTTGGCGTTGACCAGCATGTCCAGCTTCTCCAGGAAGGAGAACTTGTGGCAGGCCAGGAAATCGGCCTTGGAAATAAGGTACGGCTTCTTGATCAGCTTGGGACCGAAGCGGAGGTGGCTGATGGTGTAGGTGCCGGCCTTCTTGGAGTCGTAGACGAAATAGCCCTGGGCCGAGTTGGGGGTCTCGTCGCCGATGATCTTGATGGAGTTCTTGTTGGCGCCCACGGTGCCGTCGGATCCCAGTCCGTAGAAGAGGCACTCCACCACGCCCTCGGCGTCCAGCTGGAAGTCCTTGTCGTAGGGGAGACTGGTGTTGGCCACGTCGTCGATGATGCCCACGGTGAAGTGATTCTTGGGCTCCTTGGCCTTGAGGTTGTCCAGGACACCCTTGGCCATGGCGGGGGTAAACTCGTAGGATCCCAGACCGTAGCGGCCGCCCACGACGGTGGGCCAGCCCTTAAAGTGGGACTTGCCTGCGCCCATGGCCTCGCCGATGGCGGTGCGCACGTCCTCGTAGAGGGGCTCGCCGATGGCTCCGGGTTCCTTGGTCCTGTCCAGTACAGCGATGGATTTCACGGTGGCGGGGATGGCGGCGATGAAGTGCTCCACGGAGAAGGGCCTGAAAAGCCTTACCTTGACCACGCCCACCTTTTCGCCCTTGGCGACCAGGCTGCGTACGGTCTCCTCGACGGTGTCGGCGCCCGATCCCATGACGATTACCACGCGCTCGGCGTCCGGTGCTCCCACATAGTCGAAAAGCTTATAGGACCGGCCGGTGAGCTTGGCTAACTCGGCCATGGTCTCCTCTACGGCCTCAGGCGTGGCGGCATAGAACTTGCTGGTGGCTTCCCTGCCGGCGAAGTAGACGTCGGGATTCTGGGAGGTGCCGCGGATAAAGGGCTTCTCGGGGGTTAAGCCCCTGGCGCGATGCTCGCGCACCAGATCCTCAGAGATCATCTTCTTCATGGTCGCGTAGGGGATTTCCTCTACCTTCTGCACCTCATGGGAGGTGCGGAAACCATCGAAGAAATGGAGGAAGGGCACCCTGGTCTTGAGAGTGGCCGCGTGGGCCACGAGGGCCATATCCATGACTTCCTGGACGTTGTTGGAAGCCAGGAGGGCCCAACCAGTCTGCCGGGCGGCCATGACGTCCTGGTGGTCGCCGAAAATGGAGAGTGCATGGGCGGCCACGGCGCGGGCGGCGATGTGGAATACCGTGGAGGTAGCCTCGCCGGCTATCTTGAACATGTTGGGGATCATGAGGAGCAAGCCCTGGGAGGCGGTAAAGGTGGTTGAAAGGGCACCTGCGGTAAGGGCGCCGTGAACAGCGCCAGCCGCTCCAGCTTCGGACTGCATCTCGACGACCTGGGGCAGGGTTCCCCAGAGGTTCTTGCGGCCCATGGCCGAGAATTCATCGGCGAGCTCTCCCATGTTGGAGGAGGGTGTGATGGGATAGATCGCGATAACTTCGGAACAGGCATGGGCGACATAGGCCGCCGCGGTGTTACCGTCGATCATCACCATGTTCTTGGAATCTGCCATTGTGGTTCCTTCTTTAATAAAAGATGGGGATGCTGGGCTTTCCCGTACGGGACCCCATCTACCTCACCGATGCTGAAATGAAGAAGTAGTACTGTGGTGCTGCAAAGCGGGGACCCGACTGAAAAGCGAAATCATCCTATATCGTATTTCCGATTATTTCAATAGACAAGGCTGCACCGCTGGAGGGTTTGTGGCCAAAGCCCGCATCCAGCCTTTCATTATTCGGACCTCGGTGATTGACCTTTGAAACGACCGGGCTATAGTAGAGCCATGAAGCTTCTTATCCTCGCTGCAGGCCTGGGTTCTCGCTTTGGAGGGCTTAAGCAGCTGGCGGCTGTCGGTCCTTTGGGGGAGAGCCTTCCCGAATATAATATTTACGATGCTATGCGCGCCGGCTTTTCCGGAATTGTCCTCCTCATTCGCAGAGGCATGGAGGATGAGCTCTCGGCAGCCCTTCTCTCCCGCCTGCCTAAGGATATAGCCATAGAGCTGGCCTACCAGGATTCCGAAGCCTTCGTGCCCGAACACCTTAAGGCCTTCATAGCCAAGGCCGGGAGACGAAAACCCTGGGGTACCGCCCACGCCCTCCTCTGCGCCAGGGGAAGTCTCCAGGATGGACCCTTCGCCGTCATGAACGGCGATGATTTTTATGGCCGGAAAGGGCTTGCTGCGGTGCAGGCTCACTTGAGCTCCCGCTATCGTGGCAGCTCAGGCGAGACAATTGAATGCTGCCTGGCCGGCTACTCTCTCTGGGGGGTATTGCCCCCTTCAGGCCAGGTTTCCAGGGCGGCATGCGCAGTGGATAGCCTGGGTTATTTGCGCGAAATCAAGGAACACAAGGCGGTGGAACGAAGGGGGAATCTCTGCGTCGCAACCGAATCTGGTGATGAAGAACTTCTGCTCGATCCGGGCATTCCAATCTCCATGAA
>CAZHSK010000163.1:0-3717 GCA_964535235.1 uncultured Treponema sp.
TACAGTTTATTCTTACTCGCCTGTACTTTCTAATGTTTTATCACTCCTCCTTTAAATGTAATTTAGCCGAAGAGAGCGGGAAGCCAGAGACTTGCCGCTGGAACAAAGGTAACTATGATTAATACTATAACATTGCAGATAATAAATGGCAGGGCTGCCTTAAAAATTTCTATAATTGAAAGACCGCAAATCTTGTTGGCCACGTTGAGGCACATACCCACCGGGGGTGTAACTAAGCCGATAGCCAGCCCAACTATCATTACGGCGCCAAACTGCAATTCATGCATGCCAAACTGCTTCATTACTGGCAGAAGAATCGGTACCAGGAGAAGAATACAGGGAGTCACATCAAGAAAAGTCCCAACGAAGAGGATGAGAATATCCAGAAATATAAATACTACCAGTGGAGAAATACCCGAACTCAGCAAAAACTTGGCGATCATGTTGGGAACTTGTTCTACTGCCAGTATCCAGGTGAAGATCATGGTAAAACCGCCGATTATCATTATAGTGCTGGACATCATGGCTGTTTTCTTGAGCGCTTTTAACAGGTCTCGGATTTTGAGCTCTTTGTAGACGAAGAATCCCAGTAGGAGAGCGTAGAGGACGGCGATGGCCGCCGATTCGCTGGCTGTGGCAATTCCTAGGGCTACCGAAAGCACTATGAACACCGGCATGAGCACAGCCAATAAACCATCTTTCGCAGTTTTATACACTTCCTGGCCGCTCATGTGTTCATACTTGGGATGCCATCCATTTTTCTTCGATATACCATAGGTTAAACCGAGTTGAGTTAGGCCAATAAGAATTCCTGGAACTAATCCGGCTAAAAAGAGCTTCCCCACCGAGGCACCGGAGATCATGGCGTACATGAGCATGGGAATGCTGGGAGGTATGATCATGCCCATGGTGGAAGACGCAACAGTGACTCCGGTGGAAAAGCTTAAAGGATACCCCGCCTTCACCATGCTTGGAATTTCAATGCTTCCCAAGGCCGAGGTGTCGGCGACGGAGCTGCCTGATATTCCTCCGAAAATCATGGATGCTATGACATTCACCTCACCAAGTCCCCCGCGAATAGGTCTGACTAAAAGTGTAGAGAAGTCCATGAGCCGCCTGGTAAGGCCGCTTCTATTCATCAATTCCCCGGCCAGCATGAAGAGGGGCATGGCGATTATGATGAAATTGTTCGTGCCGGACCATATTCGCTGAGGCACTGTAAGAAGAAACACCGGATCCCTGAGCAACATATATATGATACCCGCTCCGCCGAGGGAGTATGCTATCGGCACTCCGATGACGAGGAGACCTGCTAAGGTTATGAACATTATTGTAAGGTTCATAGTTCGCTTCCCCCAGGCTGTTGCGATGTCGGGCTGTACTCTACATATTCAGATTTTGTCGTGGGCTGGTGCAGAGGGAGAAAATGACCGAGAATGTCTGCGATGGAATAAAAAATTGTAATCGCAAACGATATGGGGACAAATAAATAAAAACTTCCGTTGGGAATACCCGTGGCCGGAGAGGGGACACTACCCACTCGCTGGATCCACTCCAGACTTTTAATGAACACGACTACCGCTACAGCGATGACTGCACACATTGAAATTATATTAAGGGTGGTTTTAATTTTCGGACTGCTTTTTTCAAAGAAATTGATGGTGATATGTTCTTTTTCCCTTATGCCCAAGGCAGCACCAAAAAAAGATGTTGCGATAAACATCACGGTGAGCAGTTCTTCGGACCATGCAAAGGCTATGTTAAAAACATACCTGAGAAAAACGGATATCATTACTCCCGAAGCCATAATACTCACGAGAATGGTGAGCAGTATCGCCAGAATCCTGTCCATAAGGGCTAGTACGGGATTTAGTGCCCGTGAGAAAGCAGTTTCCTGCATTTGTACCTGCCTATTGCTTGCTGTGCTTGTGTTAAAAAGCGGCGTCCGCCCAGGGGGCCGCGACGCCGCTCGGTATTTAATAAGATTATCGTTGCTCGCCTATTTGCCGGCGATGATCTTCCTCATCGCATCCAGATCGGCATTGGTGAACAATCCCTTGCCAACAAAATAATCATAGACTGGCTGGCAGGCTGTAATGAACTGCTGGCGTTCCGAAGCGGTAGGCTGATAGACCGTGACTCCGCCGTTGACTATCATCTTGTAATAGTAATCGTTGAGATCCCTTCTGAGCTCGTTCTGCTTATCGGTATAAATCCAAGCGCCTTCCTGCATGATTTTCTGGAGGTCGGCAGGCAGAGAGTTAAACCACTTTAGATTGACATCGAAGGGCTCGGGATGGAACTGATAGTCGATGAGAGTCATGTATTTCTGGACTTCGAAGAACTTCATATCGCCAATATTGGCCAGGGGGTTCTCCTGCCCGTCGGCCACGCCCGTTTTAAGGGCCATGTAGGTTTCTCCATAGGGAATGGACACGGGGTTGCCGCCCAAGGCTTGAACGCACTTGATAATGGACTCGATGGCAGGAGTGCGTATTTTAAGGCCTTTCATGTCAGCCGGTGACTTGATAGGTCTTTGGTTATTAGTGAAGTGCCTGGATCCGCCGTCTCCGAAGGCAAGCATCTTGATACCATACTTTTCCGCATCTTTCATGATCATGGCGCCGATATCGCTGCGGGCTATCTTCATGAGATCGGCCTGGGTGGGGAAGAAGAAGGGCATAAGGATGAGATTGAGCTTGGGTGTCTGGGAATCGAAGACACCACCGACAAAGGCTTCCTGGGTGCCCATCTTCATTGACTCGATCATCTCCGCTTCGTTGCCGAGCTGAGAGCCTGGGTAGATCTCCAGCACTAGCTTTCCTCCAGACTGCTTTTCCATATAGTCCTTGGCCACAAGTAGCGCTTTATGTCTGGTGGATTCGGTGGATGAGGCATGTCCTAGCTTGATTTTATAGACTTTCGAACTTGCTTGGGCGAAGCCAAAGCTTGTGGCAAGGAGCAAAACCAGCGCGAGGGCGATCAGTTTCTTCATACTGCTCTCCTTCTCCTAGGCTATTGCATAGCCGCACTCATTTATTCCACTATGTGGAAATGGATTCCGATGAAAGCAGTTTTAAAAAGCGGCCTTCGACCGCTGTTCTGCAATATGGAATCATATTCCATATTCTAGCTTGAATTTTTCTTCTGTCAAGTATAGATTATAATAAGATCGCAAAGTTGAATTTTTTACCAGGAGTCAAGAATGGAAGTTCGCGTCCAGTCCCTCGACAGGACTTTTTGTATTCTTAGAACCCTCGCCCATGAACCCTTAGGACTCTCGCTAGCCGAAATCGCAGAGGTGGCAGAACTTCCCCGAAGCACAGCCTTCCGGCTTCTGGCCGTGCTCATCCAACATGAGTATGTTCGAAAAAACTCAAAGACGAATCTATACAGACTGGGTCCTGCATTTATAGAAATGAGCAGCCACTACCTGAACAGTCTTGAATTGAAAACCGAGTCTGCGCCCTATATGAGGGAATTAGGCGAAAATCTGGGTACAATCGTGTTCCTAGCCCGCAGGCAGGGCAATATGATGGTCTATATCGACAAGGAAGATAAATTCACCAGTTTGAGGAAATACTCCATCATTGGGCAGCAGAAACCTTTGTATTGTACATCCTTGGGCAAAGCTCTCTTGCTGGGGCTCGCAGAGGAGGATATCCGCAGCCTTTTTTCGGGACAGAAATTTGAACAATTTGGCCCCAATACCCATGG
>CAZHSK010000164.1:0-3692 GCA_964535235.1 uncultured Treponema sp.
ACAGCCTGATGATCCCTCAATTGGTTCCATGATTCCTTGAGAAAATTGACACCTACCACGCCCAGAAGCGTCCCGATAATAACCGAGGCGATAAGCTCGGCTCTGCCATGACCGAAGGGATGCTCTTCGTCCCCCGGCTTGGAGGAAATCCAGAATCCGAGGATAACCACCAGCGATGTAAGCGTATCGGAAAGCGTATGCCAAGCGTCGGCTATCATGGCAACGGAACCCACTACAGTGCCTACCCAAAATTTCAAGCCGAACAGGACAGTATTCAGTACCGAAGAAATCACGCCTTCCCGATATCCTAAACTACGTTTTTCCTTATCCATTTTTTTCCTCCGCGTCGGGTCGATAGATCCCGCAGGGGTATAAAAAAAGCCCGCCGGGATCCTTATGATCGGTCCGGCAGGCTTGGTATGGCCTGTTGCTGACGCCCGGCAAGGCCGCTTTCGCGCCTTACCTGCTCCGAAATCAGCTACAACTATAAAGCAGCGAGAGCCTCTGGTCAATCCAGGTATTAAAGCTCACTTCAGCCAATCATAGTTCTAAGCAGGTCTTATACAGGCATCACACGGGCATGCAAAGCAACTCTATTGTTATAATTTCATTCGGAACCAAGTTGACTATCATGGATACTGATGAAGCTACAGATTCTCCCGAGGCATTGTTACCTATCGCATACACTGTCCATTCACCCAGGGCTAAAGATTTTTCTATAAGTTCGGATTCTACGCAGTCGGTATCGGTAAAAGCCCCATATTTGCTCGATCCGTGTACGAAGTAGGAAGTGACAGTTGTCTCTGGATCAGGAGGGCCGTAACCCTGCTGTCGAGTTTTTTGGCTAGATTCTCCGTACCTACATACTCGCCGCAAAACATCTTGGGGCTTGGACATTGGAGACTATCATACATCTTCTTTACTATTGACAAGAAAAGAAAATGGAATAGAATTCATGCAAAGAAGAAAGAAAAAATGTACGCAATAATTCCTTTTTTAAAAATTACTTCCCCAAATATTCCTATAAATGTTCTCATATCGCCAGTAGGCGACTCTGCGCAGGAGGTGCTGAATGAAAAACAAAAAATTCAGAAATTCCTTGTGTCTATTAACGCTTACGGTGCTCGTATCGCTCCTCATTGCGAGCTGCCCCTTGGGTCAGGCATCTAACGATTCGACTGAAACCGATGAAGACAATTCTTCCGAGGAGGCTGAAGAAGATCCAAATGTACTGACAGTTACAGGCACCTTGGGCAGCAGTATCTCCATCGCAAAAGGTGATGCTTCCCGAGGAATCGGTAATGTCGTCTCCCACATCGCCTCCATACCAATCATCGCTGGACAACCAGGGCTTGGATCTATAATCACAACGCCTGTCAACGCTGATGGCACTTTCAGTATGGATATACCCAAGGAGAGCGGCACTTCGACACTCTTTTTAATGGAGAACAAGAGCAGCGAAAGCCTGGAAGAACGGACTCAAGGGTTTCTATCCCTCAATTCCACCAATGGAGTGGCCGACCTCGTGCTCATTCCCACGGACCTTGCGTCTCGAAGCCTTGATTTTGGCACCGTGACTCTGGTGAACGGCGTGGGAGTTGGCTCTCGAACCCTTGAAAGCCAGAAAGACGAATTCACCATCGAGTTTGACAAGCTTCTGGAAACGGCCTATCACGACGATCTCTTTAAACACATCAAGAATCAGTATGTAAATACTGATCATGAGACTGGAGATGGATACTCTCTGAGGACAAGGTGCTATTTTACCGGCAAGATGGGAAATGCCGAAAACCAATGGTTTGATAAAAACTTGTGGACTCATACAGAAGGCTTCAATATTCGGATTGATATAGTTGAGCCAAAGGGTTATTCCTTCAACGATATCGAAACAGGCACTGTCGATGTAGAAGTAATTCCGCCCTATGATTTCACCTTGACGAATCTTGAACCACCAATGAAGCTTGGACCTTCAAAACCCATTCTAGCTTCTATGGCCTATTGGACAAATATCAAGAATGCATGCGCTCCTCCTTGGGTTGGCGCGGGACAATACTGGAATGGTAAAACAGGGTGGGTGTTCGAGTTTGATGGCCGGGAAGATTTAAAAGACGGCAATTGGCGGATGAACCTGTTAAAAAACACCGCTAAGACTGACCTCGCTGTGTTCGACATGCAATCGATTGATCCTTTCACGCCTGATGGCAAGTTCATCTACTATGTTCCATCATTTAGGATCATCACCGAGGCGAATAAAAGAATTTCGCGAATCGACCTAGCGTGGTACGCATGGAATCCCTATATGACCGAATATGAAAGAGTGACCGATCTTTCCACACTCTTACGTCTTGGAAAAACCTTCACAGTATCACTGATAGACATGATAACTGATCAGAATGGCAATAATACAAACGACGGAGAAAATTTCAATGATAGCTTACAGATGTTCCCAACGAGAAATTGGTACTTGGGCGACACTGTGCCGCTTGGAGGAACACCTGTGGATTGGCTAGTGGTCTGCTACTCTATTTCAAGCGTCGAATATACGTTTACTCTTTATCCATGACATGAAAGGAAGGAAAAAGAAGACGCAAAAAACCAGTTATATTTCTAGATAAACTGTTATTATTCGCCCCTATTATCAAAAAACACTTATTTTCAAAAACGGACAATGCTTAGCCAATGTTTTGTTCTCTTCCTTCAGCCGTCACCAAGGATACATTCTCAGAAAATAAAAAGCAGGTCCTCGCATCGCGAAAACCTGCTTTGTATCGGGCAAGCCAGACTCGAACTGGCGACCCCAAGTCCCCCAGACTTGTACGCTAACCACCTGCGCTATTGCCCGTCACCGTCTTACGACAGCCCGTAGAAATTAGCACAAGGCTCGCTTCATTGTCAATGACAGCCGAAAACCTCGTCCCCCGGCCGCGGATCGATGCCCGGTCTGGTGAGGGCGAAATCGTACTTTACGGGGTCGTCCGGCGCGTAGAGGGCGAACTGGGCAGTGACCTGCAGTGCATCCTTGAGCCTCACAGGGCCTTTGGCGCGCCGGGAGTCCAGGAAGCCCAGGCGATAGGCGCAGGTGGCGGCCATGTGAGTGTCCATGGGCACGACGAGGCGGGCCGGCGATACGGAATCCCAGCCTCCCGGATCCACCTCGTCGCGGCGGACCATCCATCGCAGAAACAGGAAAAGCCGCTTGCAGGCCGAACCTTCAGCCGGGTCGGGCAGGAGGTTAGGACGAATAGCGTAGCTGGCCGCCGTTGTGGCGCCTCGGGCTGCGGCGGCATCCATTTTAACGCGGGGGCCGGCGCTCGCCAGAGCGCCGGCCCCAACGCGAAGGCCGCCCTCGGCACCGCTAAGCTTCCCTTCCCCATAACTACGCAAAGCGCCTACAAAGGCCGAAAGCGCTTCGGGCAGGCTTAGCCCGGGTCCATCCCCCAGGACGAAGAGCGCCTGAAGTGAGCCATGCTGGCTCAGCGCGCTCCGGGCCCCGCGCATAAGGGCAATTATGTCTTTGGGAAAGCAGAAGCGGTACTGGAATTGGGACCAGGCGCCTTGAATGTCCTTGTCGCTCATACGCGCGAGGGTCGCTGCGGGATGGCTGCCCAAGGGCGCCAATGCCTGCTCGCAGGCGCGCAGTATGAGGTCGACAGAGCCGAAGGCTAGGGTCGAACAAATTAAAGCGGCGATTT
>CAZHSK010000165.1:0-3659 GCA_964535235.1 uncultured Treponema sp.
TGTAACCGGGGCATATTCGGTCAGAAACAGCACCTTCGATATTTGGATAATGATAATATTCGGCATTGTAAGCTATGTATTGAATAAAATTAAATTTTCCCTGACACCAATCATTTTACCTCTTATTTTAGGACCCATGATGGAGCAGAATTTGCAGCAGAGCCTTATCCTGTCCAGAGGAAGTTGGGCGATATTCTTCACAAGCCCCATATCGCTAGGTTTGCTGATCGTATCCGGGCTCTTCCTTCTTGCGCCTTTGTGGAAAGCCATAAAAGAACGACGTCGGAGTGAAGTCGCATAACCTTATAGACTAAGCGGAGTGTGTACAATTGAGAGAACTACACGTTGATACAATAAAAACCGCGATAAAAGAGCTGTTTTTAGAAGCCAATTATGTTATTGGAAAAGATATTTATCGAAAGCTCGTGCAATGCGAAGAACAAGAAGAATCGCCCATCGGCAAATCCATACTTGGGCAGATTATCGAGAACGACGATATCGCTGCACAAGAGCGCGTGGCTATCTGCCAGGACACCGGCATGGCGATCCTTTTTATCGAGCTAGGCCAGGAAGTGCATATTGTCGGAGGCGATTTTAACGAGGCGGTAAACCAGGGCGTGCGAGAAGCCTACAAAGTAGGATACTTAAGAAAGTCGGTGGTGAGTGACCCGCTCTTCGATCGCGTCAACACAAAGGACAATACGCCGGTGATCATCCACCTTAGTATTGTCCCCGGGGAAAAAGTAAAAATACTTGTCACACCCAAGGGCTTCGGAAGCGAGAATATGAGCGCCACAAAAATGCTCAAGCCCGCCGACGGCGTAAAGGGCGTGCAGGATTTTGTAGCTTCTACCGCTATAAATGCCGGACCTAACCCATGTCCTCCTATCATTGTGGGGGTAGGTATAGGCGGAACCCTGGAAAAAGCCGCACAGATTGCCAAATTTGCCACACTGAGACAAGTAGGGACACCCAATCCTGATCCACGTTATGCGAAACTGGAAGAGGATATACTCACGGCAATAAATAAATCGGGGGTCGGACCTGGTGGCCTGGGTGGCACAACGACTGCCTTGGCGGTGCACATAGAATATTTTCCCACCCACATAGCGGGACTGCCTGTGGCGGTGAATATCTGCTGCCACGCCGCCAGGCACGCCGAAAAAGTCCTTTAAAGGGAGACTCAGCATGGGAATACTGCATATACAGGCTCCAGTCATTTCTGATGAACTGGATTCGCTCAGGGCGGGGGATATCGTTGCGATAAGCGGCTATATCTACACCGGGCGGGACGCGGCGCACAAACGGCTTATCGAGTGTATAGAAAGCGGCAAGGAGTTACCTGTTGATCTTAAAGGCCAATTCATCTATCACGTGGGACCGGCTCCGGCCAAACCCGGCCACGCCTCGGGCTCAGCCGGCCCTACTACAAGCTACCGCATGGATCCTTACACCCCAGCGCTGCTGGAAAAGGGCTTGAAAGCCATGATTGGTAAGGGGTTCAGATCCCAGGCGGTTATCGAATCCATGAAAAAACATAAGGCGGTGTTTTTGGGAGCTACAGGAGGAGCAGCAGCCCTGATTGCTCGGAGCATCACAAAGGTGGAGGTAGTGGCCTACGAGGATTTGGGCACCGAGGCAATCCACAAGCTCTATGTGGTGGATTTTCCCGCCATAGTTATTATCGATTCTCTCGGCAATAACCTATACGAAAGTGAACCGCTAAAATACAAAAAACCGTAACAAGGCAGGAGTGATGTGAAACAGGGAATTTCTAATTCCGAGTTGGTTCGGTCATATATCCCAATGGTGGATTTTATCTCGGATATTTTGGGGAACAATTGCGAAGTCGTGCTCCACGATCTTAACAATCCCGAGGAATCCATTGTCGCGATACGAAACGGTCATTTGAGCGGCAGAAAGTTGGGCGGTCCTCTTACTGACCTGGTACTCAAGGTCATAAAAAACCGGAGTTATGAAGAACAACCCTATGTGGCCAACTACAAAGCCGCGGGCAGCCAGAAGAAATTCAGATCATCCAGCTATTTCATTAAAAACCTGGAAAGCCAGATAATCGGCGTGTTGTGCGTGAATATCGATATAGAGCCCTATATCTGCGTAAAAGCGATCATGGATTCTCTTACGGTGACAAGATCCTTAGGCGCTCTTGCCTCTGTGGTGCCTGAAGTTGAAGCTGGCGCCCCTGGTATCGGTACTAATGGAAACGCGGATGAAAAATTCTATAGCTCTATCGACGACATGCTGGACAGCATGATTCAGGAGGAAATTTCCATTGCAAATTTTGTCCCAGCGCGAATGACTGTGGGCGAAAAGGTGGAAGTAGTCCAGCGATTGAACGAAAAAGGCACCTTTCAGCTGAAAGGTGCGGTGGCCAAGGTGGCCAAGGCCTTTGGTGTATCCGAACCTACAGTGTACCGCTACCTCAACATGCGAAAGGAAGCCTAGCCGGATACATTGCGCGACTGCGGGGGCGATGGATAGCCCCCATAAAAGGGCAATAATAAACGCAGTCTAAAATAATGATAAAGGAGCGTTGCTATGAAACAAGTGATCCAATCGGCTTCGGCGCCTAAGGCAATAGGACCCTATTCCCAAGCTATAAAGGCGGGCAACCTTGTCTACGTATCAGGCCAGCTGCCCATGGATGCCGCCACAGGCGTAATAGTGAGCAATGACATGGCTGCTCAGACAAGAAAAGCGCTGGAAAACCTTCGGTCGATTCTCCAGGACAACGGGTACAGCCTTGCGGATGTGGTCAAGACGACGGTGTACCTCAAGGATATGAACGGTTTTGGAGCCATGAACGAAGTGTACGCTCAGTTTTTTTCAGGTGACTATCCAGCCCGGGCAGCTTTTGAAGTAGCCCGTCTGCCTAAGGACGCCCTAGTGGAAATCGAAGCGGTGGCATACAGGGAATAGAAAGAAGATTTTGCACAAAGCTTATAGGCAATAGGGAGAGGAGGAATCATGTCCCACATTATTGATAATGAATTTTACAAGGACAGCTGGGGCACAGCGGAAATGCGCCAGGTCTTCGATGATCGGGCGAGGTACCAGCGCTGGTTGGATATCGAGGTTGTCTTGGCGAAAGTACAGGCCGAGATGGGCAGCATTCCCTCCGAAGCAGCGGAAGAAATAGCCAAGGCCGCAAAAGTGGAAGAGCTCGATACGGAATTTATCAAGGCTGAATTAGGGCGAACCGGCCACTCACTGCTGCCCTTACTCAAGGCAGTGCAGAAACGATGCAAGGACAATCTGGGCGAGTATATCCACTACGGTCCCACAACCCAGGATATCGAAGACACCGGCGGTGTGCTAGAAATGAAAGATGCTTCTAAAATCCTGCTGCGCGATCTAGTTCGCATAGAGAAGGCGATTCTCGGTCATGCGGAAAAATATAAGGATTTTCCCATGGCAGGCCGCACCCATAACCAGCAAGGCTTGCCCATAACCCTGGGGCTCAAGTTCGCCAACTGGGCGGCGGAGATACGCCGGGGCATAGAACGACTTAAAGGCATGAGGGAGAGGGTATTTGTCGGTATGCTGCACGGCGGCACCGGCACCATGGCAGGGCTGGGGGAGAATGCCTGGGAAACAGCTCAAAAAGTAATGGATCGCCTGGGGCTCGCGCTTCCACC
>CAZHSK010000166.1:0-3626 GCA_964535235.1 uncultured Treponema sp.
ATCCAGGAATATACCTGGCCGGCCCTATAGGATTGATCCAGGCTGCATAGAGATGCTATTTCGCCGGGGAAGAGCCCCGAGGGATAGACGGAAAGGGAGGCTGGCGAAGTATCTGGATCGCTCATCGCAAGGCTGCCCGGGTTCTCAGGTCTTGGATCCGAGTTTCATCAATGCTTCGTTTATGAAGGGGTTCTTTATGCCCAGCTTCGTGAACTCGGTGAGCACTTCCGCCGCCTGCTGGCGCTGTCCCGCTGCTATATAGCACTGAGCCAGCTCCAGGTATATTCGGTAGTTTTTGGGATCGTTCTGGATGAGCATCTTAAGAGAGGTTATTGCCCCCTCCCACTTGCCTTGGATGCGGGCGATAACGGCGAGTCCTAAAATCGCGTAGACATCGAATTCGATATTAAGGGCATCTTCATAATATTTAGTGGCTTTTTCCAGATCGCCCAGGTTTCTGTAAGCATCGCCCGCTCTGGTAAGAATAACCTTGTTGCGGGGATCTTTATCCAGAATCTTGTTCCAGTAAATAAGCGAGCTACCCTGTTTGCCCACACCTCTGTAACAATCGGCTATGCCGAAGAGGGCATAGAAGTTATCCGGTTCCCTTTCCAAGGCTTTTTCGAAATAAGGTATGCCTCTGTCAAATTGCTTGAGCTTGCGATAACAGTTTCCTATGGAAGTGAGAACCCTGATGTCCACCCTGTCGCTCTGGAGCTCCACCATTCTCTGCCAATACGCGAGGGCTTCCTTGTACTCCTTGAAGTCGTAGTGCAGGTGGCCCAGCCCTATGAGGGCGTAGTGGTTATCCGCCTCCATCTCCAGAACTCTCTGATACACAGCCTTGGATTTTCTAAAATCGTGGACCTTGCGATATGCGTCGGCCACTCTGGTGAGTACGGTGATATTGGTATTGTCGTGGAGGAGATACTGCTCCCAAATCTCGATAGCCTTGTGATACTGGTTCAATGCTTTGTAGCAATCGGCCAGGCCAAAGAGTGCATACGAATTGCCCGGATGGAAAACCAGGCAGCGCCTGTAGTGATCGGCCGCATCCTTGAATGCGCCGCGCTTGCGCGCCGCATCGCCTAAGCCCACGAGGGCGTAGTTGTTTTCCTTGTCCTTCTCAAGAATTTGGGCGAAACATTCCACCGCTTCTTCAAAACGGTTTTCTTTGAGGAGTTGGTATCCTTTCTTGGAAGATTCGGAGATTTCATTGAGTTCGCTTTCGAGAGCCTCGGGAACATCGATGGATACTTCGTTTTCGGCGGGAATAAAGTCATCGGCCATATTTTTTATCCTTGCAGCAGAAAGCGTATTTTATGATAATGCAACATTTTTACCTGGCGTAAAACAAGCTGCTTCCTGTCTGTTGGCTCAATATATGCTATATGTGCCCCGAAAGCAAGGCAGGGAAGAGAAAAAACTGGTGTCTAAGCCTTCAGGGTGCCTGTCTTTCTGTAAAAGCGCACAAATGAGCGGCCGTATCTACGTTCGTCCTCCATGCAGAGGCTTCCGACATGCTCAGGCAAGCGGTCTTCCTTGGGATAGTGGATAAGGGCTAATCCGCCCTCTGCCAGGCTTTTGCCCCTTGAGAGAGATGTGAGCAAGTCCTGTCTGAATGCGTAGGGAAAGGGGGGATCCAGGAATACCAGATCGAAGCTTATTTTATTTCGGGCTAGGAAGAGTTCCACGGGCTGGGCTTTGCACTCAATGTGTCGTTCGCTAATAGATGTGTTTTTTATAAGTGCAGGGAACTTGGCCCGGTCGCGCTCCACGCACGTAATCGGATAGGCTCCCCGGGAGGCTGCTTCAAGGGCGATAATTCCCGATCCTGAAAAAAGATCTAAAAATGAAAGGCCTGTGAGGTCTCCCAGGACGGCGAAGACGGACTCCCTCATCCTGTCCATGGCAGGCCTTATATCCATGCTCGAGTCGGGCAAATCGATGGTGCGGCCGCAGTAAAGCCCTCCGGTTATCCGCATGACTCACCACTGCCGGGACTTGAAATCACGCCGCAGCTCCCTGTCTATATCCCTTTCCTTGATGCTGGCCCTCTTGTCGTAGGCTTTTTTGCCCTTGCAGAGACCTAGCTCGAGCTTAACCAGGCCTTTTTTTAAATAGATGGAGAGGGGGATCAGGGTATTGCCCTTTTCCCTGACCCGCCGGTCGATTCGCTTGATTTCCTGTTTATGCAGGAGAAGGCGCTTGGGCCTGTCTGGATCGTGGCCGAATATGGATGAGAAGACATACTCGGAGATGTGGAAGTTCTTGAGCCATATCTCGCCATCCCTGACTTCGGCATAAGCGTCGGAGAAGGAGATCCTCCCATCCTTGATCGATTTGACCTCCGAACCCTTCAGCTCGATCCCGCATTCCAGGCTTTCATCGACGCTATAGTCGAATCGGGCTCTCCTGTTGAGAGAAATTACCTTGACGTGCTCGGGGATGCTCATCGGCTCAGCAGTGCGGGCCTGAAGCCCAGAAATGGAGAGGATGCCGAGGGCTCCATGCCGCCCCGGGAATTGATGCTGATAGAACCCGCTGCGTTAGCCCAGGAACCTCCTCGCACAGTCCGTTCGGCTGCGGGGAGAGCGCCGGCTGCAAAGGCGGGGTAGGGGCGGTAGCTGTCCTGGCTCCATTCCCATACATTGCCGAATAGGTCGGCGATGCCCGATGCGTCGCTGCCCATGCTTGCGGCGCGGGCCGGGCCGCTGCGCGTCCCGTCGGACCATACCGCCCTTTTTTCGTAAAGGCTGCCAGAGGCGGAGAGCCCGGCCCGCGCCGCCGCCTCCCACATGGCCTCGCTGGGCAGTACCGCTTTGTAGGCTGAGCCCACGCGGCTCGAGAGCCAATCGCAATAGGCACTGGCTGCGTACCAGGACACTCCAGTCACCGGAAGCTCGTTAGGACCTTTCCATTCGGAGAGATAGTCTTCATCCACCAAGCCCTTGAGCATGAGTTCTTCTCTGGCTTCTGTATGCCACTCTGGATTGCTATCCATAAACTCAGCCCACTGTCTGTTGCTCACTTCGGTGGCCGCAAGTCCGAACCCTTGGACGCTTGTGCTATATGGCAGAAGGCTGCCTGAGGGAGCTTCTCCTCCCATGACCAGACTGCCGGGCGAGAATAGCGTGAATTGAAAACCCGCCGCCTGCAGCCTTCCACTTGCTAAGGGAGCCCTGGCTCCGGTTGCCGCCGACTTCTGTTCATCAGCGATTTGATCCGATTTACGTGAAAGGCTCGGCGATAAGTCTTTTATAAACATCCAAGCCTGGGAACCCTCCCCGAGGGCTGCGACCAGCGTCCGTGCGGAGTGGGCGAGGCTTAATGGGCCTATGCTTCCTCGGGATGCAAAGAGGGTGCTTGCCCTCAGGGCATCTCTGCCCGATTCGGCAGAGGCGGTGACCGAGAGGCAGTCCTGGGCAAAGGCCAGGGGGGAGGGCAGTGCGCTACCCTCCGAAAAAGCTCCCGCGGCAGCCATGTCGGCAACGCGTTCGCTGAGGAGCGTAGGTATCTGGTATAGGGCGCTGGGCTTGCCGCTCAACGACCAGGATGAGTAGTCGGCAAAGACCTTGGCCAGGGATGAATCTGCGTCGTCCAACTTTAATGAATACTCGAGCTTT
>CAZHSK010000167.1:0-1070 GCA_964535235.1 uncultured Treponema sp.
AAGAATCGCAGCCTTGCCTCTATGAACTCGACAACCGCATCAGGGATTATCCCTGGGGCAGTTCCGATGGATTGAGCCTCTATTGCGGCATAAAAACCCAACCAGGGAAGCCGCAGGCCGAATGCTGGATGGGGAGCCATCCCGAGGCGCCTTCCTCGGTGATTCTGAGGAATGGAGAAAGACTACCCCTATCACAGCTGATCGCTTCAGACCCCCAGGCTGTATTAGGCAATTGCCCTGAGAACGGAGAAAAGGACTTGCCCTTTCTCTTCAAGGCTCTTTCGGCCGGCCGGCCGCTTTCACTACAGGTGCATCCCGATTCGACAAGGGCGAATTTAGGCTTCGAGAGAGAGGAAGCGCTGGGCATTCTTGCCGGATCTCCTAAGAGGATTTACAAAGACAGGCATCATAAGCCCGAACTTGCCCTCGCCCTCTCTCCTTTCACAGCCCTCTGCGGCTTCAGGCCACCGGAGGAAGCGCTCGAACTATTAGGCAGGGATCTTGTATCCTTTTTGTGCCCTGACAGCTTAAGGGAGCCAGGGGATTACGGAGCTCTCCTCGAAAGAAGTCTCAGCCTTAACGCGGAGGAAAGGCGGCGACTTCAAAACCTGGCCACCCTTAGGGCCGGAAAGCTCGTACAAAGCAAAGAAACGAGAGTGAGAGAGGCGGGAGAAAGTCTTCTGTATTTCTATTCCCTCTATCCCTCGGATCCAGGCGCCCTCGCGGCCTTTCTAATGCGCCTGGAACACTTCAAGCCCGGCCAGGCACTATTTATTCCCGCCGGCCTGATGCACGCCTATGTGGAAGGCACGATTCTCGAGATTATGGCATCATCGGACAATGTTGTGCGCGGAGGATTGAGCCCTAAACACATCGATGTAGATGAACTTCTCAAGGTAATTGATTTTTCTGCCCAACCAGTTTTTATGGAAGAAGGAATGCCTGCTGCACATCAGGCGAGAAAAATCTGGAAATGCCCGGTCCAGGAATTTTCCTTGGAACGTATTCAGGCCGGCGGTGAAAAGGAAATAAGGCTCAAAGCCCAGTCTGCAGAAATACTCCTCTGCACC
>CAZHSK010000167.1:1080-3590 GCA_964535235.1 uncultured Treponema sp.
ATCCATGCAACCGGAAGCTCAGGCAGTAGGTCCATGTCGGCGGCAGGCGCGGTAGTTGGTGCGGGCGCAGGTGGAAAGGAACTGGCCCTTGCCAGGGGCTCCTCGGCCTTTCTGGGAGCTTCCTGCGGCTTTTATTCGCTCCAAGGCTCGGGCACTGTCTACAGGGCGAGAGTGCCCTGCGCTGAAGGAGCTGTCTCGTGACTATTTGGGTGGACGCTGACAGCGCACCACGGGATATCCGCCCTATAATCCTGCGCCGCAGTACGAGTATTCATGTCCGTTTCATTGCTTCTCGTAAGATTCCCGACCTGCCTAATTCCATGCTCACCCTGGTGCCGGAAGGACCAGATTCTGTAGACCGCTTCATAGAAGAAAATTCAGCGTTGGGCGATCTTGTCATAACCAGGGACATTCCTTTTGCGGAAAGACTGGTGGAATCGGGCATCGCGGTTATCAACGATAGAGGAGAGCTTTTCACTAAAGATAATGTAGCGGAACGCAGGTCGTTGCGCGACACCGCCGTGGAGCTTCGCTTTCAAGGTCTGGTGCCGGCCTCCCCCAAAGGCTCGCAGAGAACGGCAAGAGAGACCAAACGCTTTGCCGATGGCCTGGACAGGGCACTAATCGCACTGCGAAAGAAATAGGTTTTTTTTAAGGATAGTACTTCAGCCGAATCCCGCTGATACGCCAAAACGCTTTACGAATTTTTCTCTCAAGGAGCGGCAACTAGACTAGGATCGACATCCGCGGAGCTAGACTCCTGGCTCTCTTTTGTCGCTGTAACCTGCTCGCCTGCCAGGGGCGTCTTCGGTATCTCGGCAGGCTCCGTCTCGAGCTCGGCCGAATCTGCCTCCACCGGGGAAACATTAACCTCTTCCTCGACTGTCACCGCGTCCTCCCCCTCTATAAAAGCCTCTTCAAAACCAGGCTCCGGGGACTGTAGCGGAGTATCAGGCAGAATGCTCGGTTCGGGAGCGACTGTATAGGGGCTTACGAAGCGTCTTGTGAGATAGGCATAACGCTCCCTCAGGATGGCCGACTTGCTCAGGCTCGAAGGAGTGTACTTGATGGGTGAGGAAAGCAGCGCTATGAGCCTAGCCGCCTGATCCCGGCTTAAGGAGCGTGTCGGCATATCATAATAATGCTTCGCGGCGGCCTCGATCCCAAAAATCCCCTTGCCCCATTCTGAATAGCCGAAATAGAGTTCCAGAATTCTGTCTTTGGACAGGATCAACTCCAGTTCCAGAGCTGCGATGACTTCGAAATACTTTCGCACATAACTTTTTTCAGGCACGAGGAAGAGGGTTCTGGCCACCTGCATGGTGAGGGTGGATCCGCCGTAGAGGGGTTTCCCCAGCCTTGCGTTCACTTCCCTGGCCCGCTTGAAGGCTTCCATGTCGATGCCCCGGTGTTCGTAGAACTTGCCGTCCTCCACCGCCACGAGCATGGAGCGGATAAAAACTGGTATGGTTTTCAGCTTGATCGGTACAGGTTTCTGCAATTCCCATTTATAACCTATGGAGCGGTACGGCATCAGGATAGTGTAAACCGGATCGGTGAATTTATAGACAAAGATGGCCAAGGAAGTCAGCGCGATATAGGCGATATGAACCGCGAAAAACAACTCGACCAGGAAAATCAGCAGCCGCTTCGGCCAGGAGCTTTTCCGGCGTTCCGAGTCGATGGTTTTTCCCTTGTCCGTGGCAGGGCTAGGGCTATCGGACAGCGAGCGATTCATTTCGCGGTAGAGTATATCGAAAAAGAAGGAACCCCGTACAGCTACGGGGTCCCTCGATGATTTTCAAGCGCCGGATTTTTAATGCTTTCCTAAAAGCTCCTTAAAAAATCGACTCCGCCGAACCGGCGTTCCTTTCTGGCCTATTCGCAGCTCAGGCAGGCCTGCTTGCCGGCCTCGATCGCCTGGATATTCATGGGGATAAGGTGATGCTTGGACGGCGGAAAGAATGTCTTCAGGATTTCATCCGCATGGTCCAGTTTCACCGCTCCAGTGGTCTGGCTCAAGGCCCCCATCATTACCATGTTGGCAATTCTGCCATCGCCGATTTTTTCTGCGATATCGTTGCAGGGAATGTGGAGAATCTTGGCGTCTGGCCTGTTGGGATCGGTCTTGACCAGGCTGGAGTTGAGAAGAATTGTGCCGCCCTGGGCACATTTTTCCTCGGCGATGTCCACCGAATCCTGGCTCATGATCACCACGGTGTCGGCTTTGGCGACTATGGGGCTCGCTATTTCCTTATCGCTGACCATCACCGAAGCCCGGGCTATGCCGCCGCGCTTCTCAGCCCCGTAGAAGGGGAAAAAGCTCACGGTAAGGCCCTCTTTCATGGCGCAGTACACCCACATCTGGCCTAGGGAAATAACGCCCTGGCCTCCGAATCCGGCAATATAAGTTTTCTCTGTCATCTGCGCGCTCCTTTTCAGTTGCCCGCGCCCGCGGGGGCCGCGGCCGTCGACAGCGTGTTTTTGATTTCGCCCAGCGGGTAGAAGGG
>CAZHSK010000168.1:0-3578 GCA_964535235.1 uncultured Treponema sp.
CTGAGATCGCGCAAGCTTCTGCCGGCCTACATGAGCTACAAAATATTCAAAAAGGAATGGATGAGGCCGGGGCGCTTTCCCAAATACAAGCTTTCCAAGCCCGATACCGCGAAATGCGTTCAAACGGTCCATGCCGACGGGGGCTTTGTCGTCATTCCCCACGTCGGCCATTTATGGAACGACGATCCGGAGGAGATGGAGCACAGCAGCGAAGGTGTAAAGGCCCTGTTTCAATTTTTCAGAAACCGGGGCGTGGACGGGGTGGAAATGTACTGGTATTCGGGAAACAGGAAGACCAAGGCTATCAACGATTTGGTTCGCCGGCTGGCCGAGCCTTTAGGCTTTTTTCTTAGCTATGGCTCGGACTGCCACGGTCCCGATACGGACAAGTATACTATAGACAAGTTCTCCGGGGATTTTACCGGATTTCCATCCTCCGGGCCTGCGCTGCCCGGGGCAGAGCATCATTAGAGGAGTTGAGTATGGCCCACTGTGTCGTCCCTGAGGCCGAGGCGATTTTAGACAAGGAATTCAAGGTTCTGGACAAGGGTTTTGTGCGTTTGGTGGATTATCTGGGAGGCGACGCGCGCATTGTGCAGGCGGCCCGGGTATCCTATGGCGAAGGCACAAAAAGCTACAGGGAAGACGCGGGGCTTATCGACTACCTGATGCGCCACGAGCATACCTCCCCCTTCGAGCAGGTGGCCTTGAGCTTCCATATAAAGCTGCCAATATTCGTCGCCCGCCAGTGGATACGCCACAGAACGGCCAGGGTAAACGAAATCTCCGGCCGTTACTCCATTATGAAGGACGAGTTCTACCTGCCCGCGGACGCCGATGTCGCCGCCCAGAGCGAGGACAATAAGCAGGGAAGGGCCGAGGAACCCATGGAGCATTCCCGGGCCGAAGAAGTGCGCACTCTTTTAGCCGCGGGGCAGCAGGCGGCTTACAGAGACTATTCCATGCTGGTGGAGGATGGCCTGGCCAGGGAATTGGCCAGGATCAATTTACCCCTCTCCCTCTACACCGAGTGGTACTGGCAAATAGATCTGCATAATCTCTTCAGGTTTCTCTCGCTCCGCCTCGATCCCCATGCCCAGAAAGAAATCAGGCTTTACGCACAGACTATGCTGGATATAACCAGGGCCGTGGCCCCGGCGGCTACCGAAAGTTTCGAGAGGAACATCCTCCATGGGGTGCGGTTCACCGGCGCCGAGATGGCTGAGCTCAAGCGGCGCCTGGCCAGCGTTGGCGCGGGAGCCGGCAGCCAGGCTGGCGGCCTGGCTGCCGAATCGGCTCAGGACAGTTCCCCGCTCAAGGGCAAGGCCCTAGAGCGCTTTGAGGAAAAGCTGAAGAGCGGCAAGCAGATTTGACAAGCGGTGTGTAGGCGGCCGGCTGGCCGCCGCCATTGGGTGTCCGCTATTGAGGGGTAATGACGCTGGCGGCCAGCCGGCGGATTCACCTAAAGCCGCAGGTTTTTATCCTCGCCCATTCCGTACAGCTGGGATGCGTTGATGCGCTCCCCCGACGAACTCTTTAGGCTCCCCTCGAATCGGCCGAAAGGCCCGGCATAGTCTATCTCGGCAAGGCCCAGCTTTATTTGTATGTCGTGGGGTACTTCGGGATGGAAGATCAAGTCGACCATGCCTTCGGTATCCTGGATAATCCAGGGTTCGCCGCGCCCATAGGGGCGGGTTATGCGAATCGGGGGCAGGGGATGGATTGCGCTGCCTATCCACAGGCGGTTTTCATTGTACCGGACTTGATCCTTTACCTGGTTATCCGTGAGGTTAAAGCCGATACGCCTGCCCGAGGGCTCCATTCCGAATCCCGTTACCCATTCGTAGTGAAGGCGGTAGGGGTAATAGCCCTTGTGGTCGTCAAGAATGCCCAGGGCTCTCGCGGAATCGAGCCTGCGCTCTTCCCCATCTAATGTCAGCCTTCCTTCGCAGGGCATGAAAATCTTCGAGGAATACATGACCCGGTTCATTCCCAGCGGAAGACATACCGAAAAGGGAGAGGCGTTGTGCCCCATATCGAAACTGAGATCCAGGGCAAAGGGAAGAATTCCGTTTCGGGGCGAGCTGTCGGAAGCCCGTAGGCTAAGGGTGCTGGCTTCAAGGTCAGTAGCAATGGAGAGTTCGATTGAGCCTGACTTGCAGCTGGTTTCGGCTTTGCAGAGCGAAGTAGGTAGGAAAAAACGCTGTCCTGCGAAGTTGCTGCGGAATCCATAACTCCGTTTTTCCACCCGGTCCCAAATATCCACCGAAGCCATGCTGATAAACTTAGCATTATAGAGTACGACAAATACGAAGATGCGCTCATCCCCGGCCTGGATAGCCTGCCATTCCTTGATTCTCATATTCCGCAGGAAACGGGGAATCGGATAGTGGTAGGGTCTATGAATATCTATGAGATTGGCTTTGCCGGGTATTCCCTCCCAGGAACCCAGGACAGGGGAACCATCCTGGCAGAGGGCTTCGGGCGCATTCCCTTTCGGGAGCCCGCAGTGCAGGGGCTCAGACAAGTCCGCGCCGATAAAAGTCGTAGAGTATCTGGGTTCCGCGCTCACCTAAGCCTTTGGCCTGGACTTTCGCAAAGAGCTGTTCCGCCAGTTCCACCATGGGTAGTTTGAGCTTCAGGTTTCGGGATGAATCGAGGGCTATACGCAGGTCCTTGAGAAAGTGCTTGGCATAAAAACCCGGGTTAAAGTCGCCGTCCAGCATGCGTGGGCCGTTGCCGCTGAGCTGCCAGCTCGCCGCAGAGCCGCCGGCTATGGAGAGAAGGACTTTTTTAGGATCGAGGCCTGCGGCGGCTGCATACTGGAATGACTCCACAACCCCGATGAGGTTGGCGGCGACACAGATCTGGTTGGCTGCCTTGGTGTGCTGCCCGGCTCCAGGGCCGCCCTGCCGGACGACTGTCTTTCCCATGATCTCGAAAATGGCCCGGGCTTCGGCAAAGGCTTTCTCGTCGCCGCCTACCATGATGGTCAGGCTGGCATTCCTTGCCCCGCTGTCACCGCCGGAAACCGGGGCATCCAGGGCTAAAAACCCCTTTTCGGCCGCGGCTTTAGCTATGCGTACCGCCAAATCGGGGCTGGAAGTGGTCATGTCTATGAGCAGTGTGCCTTTGCGGGCTTGGGCTAGAAGCCCTCCTGAACCAAAGTAGACTTCTTCCACATCCGAAGGAAGGCCCACCATGGTGATGATTACATCGCAGCGAGGAGCCAGGCTTGCGGGACCTTCGGCCCAAAAAGCTCCTTTTTCGAGCAAGCTTTTGGCCTTGTGCGGGCTGCGGGTATAGATAAACAACTTGTGGCCGGCTGCCAGAAGGTGCCCGGCCATGGACGAGCCCATGACCCCCAGGCCGATAAATCCTATGGTTTTCTTTTCGAATGACATCGCAACTTCCTTTACAATAGTTTACAGCTTCACTCTAGCTTCTAAGGATGGAATGTGCAACCTGTTAATAATTCTCGCAGTGCGGGGTCCCGGGACGAAACTTCGACGGAGTGCTATACTCTCCCCTCCAAGGGAGGATTCATGGCCAATTCCAAAGTTTTATTCATTACCAGC